>CAZZVG010000748.1:0-4104 GCA_964657295.1 Iningainema sp.
ATAATTTACCAGACTAAAATTAATCGTTAAAACCTGCCCCTACTCCTGACTCCTGTACGGGCAGGTTTTACCAGATAATTTACCAGACTAAAATTAATCGTTAAAACCTGCCCCTACTCACGCGACATTGGCAAAAAGTTCGCTAAAACTTTTAGAGGGTATGTCCGCTTTGGCAATAATTTCCACAATTTTATTTCGTGCGGCTGGCTCAAAAAGCGATTCTACACAAACTTGAGCAACTTTTTGCCGAGGAATGCTACCATCAAATAATGTATCTGCAGCCTGCATTATAATTGAGTCAGTGTTATCTTCATTTTTCAACCCACCCGGTCGCACAATTGTATAGGTAAGACCGCTTGCCTGGATATACTCCTCTGCTTGCTTTTTCCAGACTAAAATTAGCCAGAACAAGTTGAGTGGGTGGAACCACTGGGAAGTACACAAAGAAGAAACGAGGACAAAATGCTCAATTCCTTTTTGCTGACAAGCATCTACCAGATTTTTAGTTCCTTCATAATCGACTTTATACGGTCCTGTCGGGTCAAAACTCGGTTTTGCTCCAGTAGCACAAAGAACTACAGTGCTGTCTCCCAACGCAGCACTCAGGCTGTGCGGTTTTAATACGTCAGTTTCCACTAAATCGACACCAGTAGGCAAGATACTTCTTGCTATCTCGATATCCCGCACTCCTGCTCGAACAGGAATATTCCGCGCTATCAGTTCTTGTACGATCCGGCGACCTGTTTCACCTGTTGCTCCGACTACGAATGCTTTCATAAATAAATCCTATTCTGCTGGGGAACTCTTAACTCTTTTTTCAGTTCTCTATTGTAGAGATTTGATGAACTTTATGACAGATTCTTGAGGTTTAGGTCAAAATAGTGATTTAGTGCGAAAAGTTGCACCTAAGATGGGAATGATTAATTTAGGTAGACGTATTTGCAATATAAAAATCCATTATGCTTTCTCAAAACCAGGAATATCAAAAACTTGATTCAACAGATACTGTTTTGTCTGTAGCGAGTCTTAAAGAAGTTGAAGACAACCGTGACGAAGCAATTGGGACAATATCCAAATTTAACGGTTGTTATAGCGACTTTATGGAAATGTATGCTCCCGCAAAAACTGTTGCTGAGTATCTCACCAGCCACGCTTCATGGTTTTCCCGCTGCGCTGAACCCATGAAGGTGGAACTTTTGGGGCAGAATGGCTATGCTCTAACAATCGGTCGCTTTGGTTCTTTCGGCTATGAAGTAGAACCTAAAATTGGTTTGGAACTTTTGCCTCCAAAGGGAAGCATTTATCACATTCGGACCATCCCCATTCCTGGTTACCAAGCTCCTGGTTATGATGTAGACTTTTGCTCATCGCTACAATTGGTAGAAAATCCAGTCAACGATAATCCCTACACTCAGGATGAGATAACACGAGTGGAATGGGAATTGAATCTGGCAGTTCACATTCATTTTCCCAAGTTTATTCACCGATTGCCCAAATCTTTAATCCAATCGACAGGCGAGCGCTTACTCAACCAAATCGTTCGCCAAGTCTCCCGCCGCTTAACTTATAAAGTACAAGAAGATTTTCATGTATCTGTTGGCTTACCTTTTCCTGGCAATTTTAAGAAAAAACGCTCAGCTAGTTAAAAATAAGATTTGGGATGGAAACGCAGGGTAAGTGTAGGAGATGTCACCTGTCTTTGTGGGCAACATGAACAGCTGAAAGAAATGAGAGTTGTAAGCTATCTCCAAATTGTTCTAGCTTCTCCCGCAACCCGGCAAATAGTAACTCTTTCGCTTGTGGCTCTAGTCTCCGCAAAGTACTCAAAAGCTTGAGGTAGTCATCAATGCTATAGGTGACTTCACACGCAGTTTGCTCGATCACCAACTCTTTAAAACAATTGGAGTCTAAAATCTCTTGTCCAAACCCTCTCAAAATCTCCGCTTGAATTTCTGCACCGTCATATCGGGCAAAGGAGGGCGCATAAGCTTGATACACGGACTCGATCGCTTGGTAAACCTCGTATTTCGGTTCTGGGGTCAAATTCCATAGTAGGATCAGAAAACCGTTATCACGCATTGCTGCTGCTGCCTTGGTATATCTAATCTCTGGCGGTATCCAGTGAAAGGCATTGGCTCCTAGAACGGCATTGAACTGTTTTGCTTCTAGTTCCCACTCCTCAAATGAAGTATTGCAAATTGTAACTTTTGGATATCGATCACAGTTGTGTTGTGCTACATGACAAAAATTCTGGTTTGGCTCAATACACGTCATTGAAAAACCAAATTGAGCAAAAGCCACCGTCGCATTTCCAGGACCACAACCAACCTCAAGAATCGATGCATCTTTTGAAAGTTGGGCTAAAGCGACAGACCGATCAATTAGTTCCTTTGGATAGTGCGGTCTTGCGTTGTAATAAACATCAGCAACGGGAGAATACCAAGTCCTTCGCTGTTCCAAGTCTATAGAAGCTCTGGCATTTATTTCTTGTCTAAAGTCTTGCATAAGCTAGGGCGTGTCAGCGATGAAGTCCAATTTCATTTTATAATCAGATATCGCTCTGTCAAAATTTTTAGTGATAATGATAATCAAACACGGTGGGGATGAAGATTATTTTTATTAAGGTTATTTTGGGTGTTTTAACTGATTGACAAAATGCACTTTATCTTAACCTCCCACGAAGAGCCTAAAGTATAGATGTGACACGTCATAGCGGCACATCTTCAGAGGTTTGCAGCTAGCCGTCTTTATAATTTGAGAATACTATTCATCCGCTATTTTTCTCGAAACTTTTACGTGTTTTTACTAATTATTAATATTTATTTTGATATTTTTTTTACGTAAATTCTATATTGTTCCCGACTGAAATCAGGGGTAAAAAAGAAGTACCGTACATATAAGTATAAAGGTATAAATAAATAGACGTACGTAACGAAAAGTAAAGTTAGTCAAAACCCTTGTTCTGTAACTCATAACTGCCTTGTCTCAACTGTAAATTTGACCGCCAACCTACTGAGCAGAATGATCTTGAATTTGAAATGATGCCATTTTAACTAATGTTCTGGATTTATCAACGACTCAATATTTAAACTTTTACTAGAGCGCCGTCAGTTTTTGCAACACAACAATGGAATTTCTGCACGATATGCACAAGCTAAAATACGCCGGCGATTTCAGGTGTATGCTGTGCGACAACTCGTTGACTGACGACACTTAACTGATTTGTACAAACGAGTGCGCGGAAAATCAATGCTGAAATTTTTATCAAGCTTTTTGACGTCAAGTCCATTTATTCCACATGGACATTACTACCTCTGGAAGCCTGAGTTGGTATGGCTGCATATTATCTCTGATTCTTTAAGTGCGATCGCCTACTATTCCATTCCCCTCATACTCGTTCGTTTTGTTCAAAAACGACTAGATTTACGCTATATCAGAGTATTTTTATTATTTAGCGCTTTGATCATCGCCTGTGGCACCACTCACATGATGGATGTTTGGACAATCTGGCACCCGAGTTACTGGTTGTCAGGTTTTCTCAAAGCCTTAAGCGCTTTAATTTCTGTGTATACTGCGATCGCCCTAATGCCAATTAATACCCAAGCATTAACATTGCCTTCTGTGGAACAAATAGAAGCAACCAACTACCAACTATTAGCTGAAGTCCTTGAGCGTCGCCATATTGAGGAAGAACTTCGCTCCTCCAAACAGATGCTCCAGCTAGTGATCGACAACATTCCCCAATTTATCTTTTGGAAGGACAGAAATTCGGTTTACCTGGGTTGTAATCGGAGCTTCGCACAGGCGGCTGGCTTGAACAATCCCTTAGAAATCGTCGGGAAGACAGACGATGATCTGTCATGGAGTCCGGAAGAAGAAAACTACTGCCGGGAGTATGACGCTCGTGTGATAGAGACAGATATCCCAGAATATCACATTATTGAACCGTCATTCTCAGCAGACGGCCAACAATACTGGAAAGATACCAACAAAATCCCACTTCATAATAACAAAGGGAATGTAGTCGGTTTATTAAGTACGGTAGAAGATATCACAGAACGTAAACAGGTAGAAAGCGTTCTGCTTCATCTCAATGAGGAGTTA
>CAZZVG010000749.1:0-4102 GCA_964657295.1 Iningainema sp.
GGAAAACCACTAACCACTGTACGGGCGGGTTTGACAGGATTGTTCGTTTTTACTGACAAGTTACTAGATGAAACCCGCCCCTACTATCTACTAACTCACAACCACTCCCCTATCTAATATCTCAAATTCAAAATTAAAAAACGGTAGAATATGCAACTGCTCTACCGTTTTTTTGTTTGACAAAAGTGTTCTCTGTTTATGGCTTCTGAAGCAGGTAGGGGCGAATGGCCGTACCCTACGGAACGCCCTTACAGACGGTGTGGTTCATAGAGCGTGAAAACGGCTGTAATCAGGATGATTATTTGGTAAGTGTGTCAGAATTAATTAGGGCTTGCTGAATAGAGCTAGAACCTCTTCCAAATACGGGTTTCAATCTTTTTTATTCCTTGCAGGTGCAAGGCTATGGCATTATCCGGTTCAAAATCCCTGCATTTCGGTGGAAAATTGTGGGGTGAAGAGCGGAAACCAACCTCCGAAACTGTCATTGTTTGTACTGTGTGGCATCTAGATTCGCTTTGTGCAGTTTTTCAGCAAACCCTAATTATAAAAATTGCTACATAAGAGTGCTTCCGAAATTAGGAGTTCAGGTACTTGCTTACAAATTCTGATGGAGTCAGGCACTCAAACTCGCCAGTTTGTTGAGCTAAAACGCGAATTAACTTATAGTTAGCAGAAACAAAACATTGTGCTTGTCCTTCTTTCGCCGTCAAATAAACTCCTACATCTTCACGAGGAATAATTCCTTGTGCTTCTATTGTAGCCAAGGCAGAGTCATCAATTTGAATATAACGAACTTTCAACTTCTGCCAAATCCGTCCAATGATTTCACCCCCCCAATCTTTATTCTTTAATCGTTTAGCAACCTGGGAAATTTGGTCGATTAACTCCTCTGAAACCACCACCTCACACCTAGAATCGCCTTGAAATTCCCATCCTAACCTTTGCAAAATCTGACCTTCAGCACTGTCTAGATCAACTGCACCAATGAGATAAACATTAGTATCCAAAAAAATCAATTGAGGAATTGTTGTCATCTAATCTAATCTTGTTGCTGTTGACGTTCTGCTGCTATTTCTCGTTTAACCTCTTGCACAAGGTCAATAATTTTCTCCTTAGAATCATAGCCAGCCTCAGCCAACACCTGTTTTAATCCGTTTTCTAATTGTTTCGCTGACATTAAAGTATGCTGCTGAAATTTACCGATTTTTTCCCAAAATTCATCTGTATCTGCTTCTGTTTCTGCAAATACAATAATCACTCGTACTGAACTGGGTAAAGTGCCTTCAATTGGGTGATCTAAAGATAATTGACCTTGTGCATCAATTTTACCTGTAGCTTGGATTGCTTTCATAAGAATTTGTAGGCTAACTGAGGAGTTGATAAAAACAATTCTATACTAGACTAGCAACAGTCCTCACTTAATCAACTGCAAATAACGCACCTGTTTTATAATAAATTGAAAGGAGCAAAAATCATGTATTTACAAGATTTAAAGAAAGAAGCATTCAAATTGTCAGTGAGCGATCGCCTAGAATTACATAAGAGCGATTATCTCTTCAGTGGAAAGCGAACTTAGGCCCCGCCCAAATCGTACGTAAAGTCGCGATCGAACGGATGCGTGGAAAGCGCGAAAACAGATGCACCCACTCCAACCGATGCTGAAGTTGAAGCGATGTTAGAAGAACGGCTGATGGAGAAATACTCACAATGAGGGTATTGCTGGACACTAACATTATTCTAGATTTTATGCTAGAGCGAGAACCTTTTTTATATGATGAGGGAAGAATAAACTTTAGAATGAAAATGTGAAACTTATCTTTACAAGACTAGCACTTTTGTTGAACCTCGTATGGCAAAAGATAGATTTCATGATATTGTCAGAACTGCCTTGGAAAAAGAGGGCTGGAAGATTAGGGCTGACCCTTATGAAATTAGTGTGGATGATGTAGATTTTGAGATTGATTTAGCATCTTCTTTCAGAACGGCAAGAGCGAGCTTCAAGGCAGCAAAGGAATGCTGAAGAGTACGAGGTGCAGACAATTTTCGATTCTGAGCAGGATCGCTACCAACTGCTTTATGTGGGCTGGCGGGGAAATAAACGTGATTTTGGCTGTATTCTGCATCTTGAGATCAAGCGTGGGAAAATCTGGATTCAGCATGATGGCACAGAAGAAGGAATTGCCAATCGCTTGGTTGAAATGGGAGTGCCCAAGCAGGACATCATTCTGGCGTTTCATGAACCTTATATACGCTCCTTTACTGAGTTTGGCATCTAAGAAGCACTGCTCCCTGACAATCCTCTTGTCAATAGCTTTTAAGATGCGCTTACCCTGGACAAACAAGTATTTTTCGTTAAAGTATGAATTGCCAAAGGAGGGAAACTGATGAGTTCATTTGTGCTTTGTTTTCAAGATATTGATAAAACAAAACTCACGGTTGTTGGGGGTAAAGGCGCAAACCTGGGGGAACTTTGCAAGATTGAAGGAATCCGCGTACCGGATGGCTTCTGTATTTCTACTGAAGCCTTTAAAAGAATCATTGGGGAAACGTCGTCGATTAACGAATTACTTGATCAATTATCGGTTCTCAAGGTGGAAGATCGGGATAAAATCGGGGAACTTTGCGGTGAGATTCGCAGGTTGATCGAAGGAATAGCCATCCCTGAAGACATTAATAAAGAGATCACCCGCGTCCTCTCCAGGATGGGTGAGAAAAATGCCTATGCAGTGCGATCCAGCGCAACTGCAGAGGATTTACCTATGACCTCCTTTGCAGGCCAGCAGGATACATATTTGAACATTATCGGAAGGGAGACAATCCTAAAGCATATCAGCAAGTGCTGGGCATCGCTATTTACCGACCGGGCGGTAATATACCGCCTTCAAAACGGCTTTGACCATCGTAAAGTCCACCTGTCTGTGGTTGTTCAGAAGATGGTCTTCCCGCAGGCGGCAGGAATTTTGTTTACTGCCGATCCCGTCACTTCTAACAGGAAGGTGGTATCCATTGATGCCAGCTTCGGACTTGGAGAAGCACTGGTCTCCGGTCTGGTGAATGCTGATAGCTATAAAGTGTGTAACGGCAAGGTTATCGAGAAGAAGATATCCACCAAGAAACTGGCTATTTATGCCTTAAAAGATGGCGGTACGAAAGAACAGGAGATTGAGCCTGAGAGGCAGAATAGGCAAGCGTTGACGGATGAGCAGATTTTACAGCTTGAGCGCATAGGTAGAAAGATCGAAGAACATTTCGGTTGCCCCCAGGACATCGAATGGTGCCTTGCTGACGATACATTTTCTATCGTCCAGAGTCGGCCAATCACGACGCTATACCCCATCCCTGAAGCACATGATCAAGAAAATCACGTTTATGTATCTGTCGGTCATCAACAAATGATGACCGACCCCATGAAACCATTGGGAATATCTTTATTCCAGTTAACAGCCGCTAGACCCATGTTTAAAGCTGGTGGAAGGTTGTTTGTTGATGTTACACCTCTGCTGGCTTCACCGACTAGCAGAGAAAGTATATTAGATGTTATGGGAAAAAGCGATCCGCTCATAAAAGATGCATTGATGACCATCATAGAACGGGGAAATTTTATACAGTCGTTACCAGATGATAAGCAAGAAAAGACTCCCGGTAAAAGCAATCAAGGTCCGTCGCTTGCAGATTTTAAAGCACTAAACGAATACGATCCGGCAATCGTTTCTGATTTGCTCAAGCGTAGTGAAACATCGATAGAAGAGTTAAAACAAAACATCCAAACGAAATCAGGATCGGATCTGATTGATTTTATTTTGGAAGACATTCAGCAATTAAAGAAGAGTTTATCTGGTCCGCAAGGTTTCGGTGTGATTATGACTGCTATGAATGCTTCATCATGGATCAATGAAAAAATGAAGGAGTGGTTAGGTGAAAAAAACGTAGCAGATACGCTTTCTCAATCTGTCCCAAACAATATTACTTCGGAAATGGGTCTGGCGCTATTGGATGTCGCAGATGTAATTCGTCCTTATCCGGAAGTAATCAATTACTTACAGCATGTAAAAGATGATAGCTTTTTGGATGAACTGGTTAAGTTTGATGGTGGACAGGAAAG
>CAZZVG010000750.1:0-4101 GCA_964657295.1 Iningainema sp.
TTTTTAGGTCGAATTGATACACAAGTTAAAATTCGGGGTTTTCGCATCGAATTAGAAGAAATTGAGGCGATTTTAATTCAACACTCAGGTATAAAGCAAGTCGTAGTCATTGTGCGGTCAGACGAACCTGGGAACAAGTACTTAGTTGCCTATCTCCTGACCAAGGATAACCCAACAGTAGGGGCGCTCCTGCGTTCGCCCCTACTGCGAAACTTCCTCAATAAAAAGCTGCCTGACTACATGATTCCCGCCGCTTTCGTATTTCTTGAGGAATTCCCTCTGACTCCTAATGGTAAGATAAATCGCCGTGCTTTGCCTGCTCCAGATTCTGACCAAAGAAGCTTAGAGGTTGACTTTGTTGCTCCTCGCACACTTACAGAACAAGAATTAGCCACGATTTGGACTGAAGTTCTTCGCTTAAAACAGGTTGGAATTTACGATAACTTTTTCGAGTTGGGGGGACATTCTTTACTAGCTACCCAAGTTATTTCTCGATTAAGAGAAGCCTTTTCTCTTGATTTTCCTCTGCGTTATCTGTTTGAAAATCCAACCATTGCTGAACTAGCCCAAAAAGTAATTGAACAACAGTTTGAACAAGCAGAAAATAATGCCCTAGCACAGATTTTAGGGGAAGTCGATCAGTTATCAGAGTCAGAAGTGATGCAGCAATTACAGTACGGATAGCAGAATGGGAGTATGTCAGTTTTGCAAAAATATAGTTTCTTGTGGGGTGGGCATCCTGCCCGCCCTTAATATCTGGACCCCACAAGAGAGGTAAATTATAAAGTTGACATGCTCCCTCTGTGCCTCTGCGGTTCTATTAAAAAATCTAATTTTTAACAAGAAGTATTATGAGCGATATACTAAAACGTCTTGAAACCCTTTCGCCTGAAAAGCGAGAATTAGTCCTACAAAAACTGAAAAAGCAACAGCAATCTCCACAAAATGACCGCCAGATCACTCCTCTACCCGGATCGCGAGAACAACCCCTTCCCCTCTCCTTTGCCCAACAAAGACTGTGGTTTCTTGACCAACTAGAAGGCGAAAAGTGTGTCTACAATGTCCCGTTTTTCTGGCAACTGAAGGGATTTCTTAATAAAGCTGCCTTAGAACAAGCTATTAAAGAAATTGTTCAACGTCATGAAGTTTTACGCACCACCTTCTCAGTTGTCGATGGATCGCCAATGCAGGTGATTCACGCTCATCCTCAACTGACGATACAGGTGCTAGACTGGCGACAATTGACAAAAAAAGACCAGTTAAGCAAAGCGCAGCAGTTCGCCTCAGAAGAATTGCAACAGCCTTTTGACTTATCAAACCCACCTTTGCTGCGAGTAAAGTTGTTGCAACTGGCTGACCAATCCCATCTGCTGTTGCTTGTTATCCATCATATCGTTTGTGATGGCTGGTCAATGGACATATTTCGCCGTGAATTGTTCACTCTATATACCGCATTTTGCGCTCTTGAACCGTCTCCCTTACCCGAATTATCGCTACAATATGCCGATTTTGCTTATTGGCAAAGACAATGGTTACAGGGAGAAGTACTTCAAACCCAACTCAATTACTGGCAAAAACAATTAGCCGCAGTCCCGCCCCTGTTAGAATTACCTACAGATCGACCCCGCCCTTCAGTTCAAAGTTTCAGGGGGCGTAGCGAATTTCTGGAACTCAATCAAGATTTAACACAGAAGCTGAAGCGTTTGAGTCAAGAGTCAGGAACGACCTTGTTTATGACTCTACTAGCAGCATTTACGCTCTTACTGTCGCGCTACAGTGGACAAGAGGATATTGTGGTTGGTTCTGCGATCGCCAATCGCAACCGTCGGCAAATTGAACCACTGATTGGCTTTTTTGTCAATACCCTAGCTTTGCGTATCAACCTGCAAGGGAATCCAACCTTCCGAGAATTACTTGAACGAGTAAAGCAAGTCACCTTGGATGCTTATGACCATCAAGACTTACCCTTTGAGAAACTAGTTGATGAACTGGGTAAGGAGCGATCGCTTTCTCAGCATCCTCTATTTCAAGTGGCTTTTAGCTTGCAAAATGAACAAGAGCAAAAACCAGAAACCAACGGATTAACTATGACCCGTTTTGGGTGGGAAAACACAACGACTCTGTTTGATTTGTCACTGATTTTTCGAGAAACGCCCCAGGGATTGATCGGAGAATGGGAATATGCAACAGATTTGTTTGACGCTAAAACCATTCAACGGATGGCTGGACATTTTGAAGTTCTGCTTCGCTTAATTGTCGATCGCCCAAACCAATCTATCAATACTCTGCCTTTGATGACAGAGGATGAACGTCAGCAACTACAGCGCTGGAATCAAACTCAAGTAGCTTATCCCCTCACTCAAACTTTCGTTGACCTGTTTGAAGCTCAAGTTGAGAAAACCCCCAATAATCTGGCTTTGGTGTTTGAATCCCAAAGCCTCACATACCAGCAACTGAATCAACTCGCCAACCAACTGGCTCATTATTTAATTCAAAATTACCAAATTCAGCCAAATACTTTAATCGGGATTTGTGTTGAACGTTCTAGTGAGATGATTATTGGTGTACTCGGTATCCTCAAAGCGGGTGCTGCTTATGTGCCGATTGACCCCAATTATCCAACTGAGCGGATTGAGTTCATGTTAGAAGATTCTGGGACATCAGTGTTGCTCACCCAAAGTTTTCTCCAGAACCAATTACTTGGGGCGAACACCAAACACCCACCCCATGTCATTTGTTTGGATGAGACAACTTTTGCCGAACAATTAACAGATAATCCCAGTCCCCAAAGTAGGGCTGATAATTTAGCTTACCTGATCTACACGAGCGGTTCCACCGGACGACCTAAAGGGGTGATGATTGAGCATCAAGCACTGGTGAATCTCAGCTTTCACTGTGCGAAAATTTTTCAAGTTGAACCCCAAAGCCGATTGCTTCAGTTTGCGTCTTTTAGTTTTGATCCATCTGTGGCGGAAATTGCTACTAGCTTAGTTACCGGTGCAAGCTTGTATCTTGCGAACAAAGAAACCTTGTTACCCAGTCAAATCTTAGTTGACTTCTTGGCTGAACACAAAATTACCCACATCTTTTTACCTCCTTCAGCCTTATCGGTGTTACCTCAAGCCACCTTACCCGATTTGCAATGCCTAAGCGTTGGTGGTGAGGTGTGTCCGGCTGAATTAGTTACCCAGTGGGGACAACAACGGCGTTTCTTCAATTGCTACGGACCGACAGAAGCGACGGTGAATGCGACTTTTGCTCTGGTTCAACCCAATGGGAAAAAACCCCCCATTGGTCAACCGTTGCCCAATATCCGCATTTATATTTTAGATGCTCATAATCAACTGTTACCCCCAGGAATACCAGGGGAATTATGCATCGCTGGCGTTAGTTTAGCAAGAGGCTATCTCAACCGTCCTGAAACTACCAAGGGAAAATTCATGGACGTGGAATTATTCGGGAAAACTGAGCGAATTTACAAAACTGGCGACCGGGCAAAGTGGCTAGCAGATGGTAACTTAGAATACATAGAACGGATTGATAACCAAGTAAAACTGCGGGGCTTTAGAATTGAACTCGGTGAGATTGAATCAGTTTTGTTACAACATTCATCAGTCAAAGAAGCTGCCGTTATTTTATATGAAGCTGATAATAGTCCTAGGTTAGTGGCATATGTCAAGGCGGCAGAAAAATCCGTTACTTTAGGGGGTCAACTCAAGGACTACCTCAAAACTCGTCTGCCAAATTATATGGTTCCTAGCCAGATTATGGTCTTGGATAGCTTGCCCCTTAGCCCTAATGGTAAACTAGATCGGCAATGTCTGCCAGCACCAGATATAGCCACTTCTACTCACTGGGAAATGCCAGTGACTCCAACAGAAGAACTGCTGGCTATTTTATGGCAGGCTCTGTTAAAAGTAAAATCTGTTGGTCGTCGAGACAACTTCTTTGAACTGGGTGGTCATTCCCTGTTAGCAACTCAATTGGTTACCCGAATTCGGGACAGTTTCGGGGTAGAATTGCCTGTCCGCAAGGTATTTGAGCAAAGTGTTTTGTCGGAATTGGCAACAGAAATTGACCGTAGGGGCGAACAGCCCTTCG
>CAZZVG010000751.1:0-4099 GCA_964657295.1 Iningainema sp.
TATACACTCCATTAATTTTTGTCTCAAAGATGCCAATTTAAATGTTGAAGATATCGATTTGATTGCATTTTCTTTTGACCCTAAGTTACGTCAGAAGAGTTTTGAAATTGATCCAATCAGTATTCCAGGTGATTGGGGGAGTATAAAAGGGGAAAAAACATTTCTTTCCAGCTTGGAACAAGTCAAACTTTCTTTGAACCATGTCTTGGGCGATAAATCAGCAGAGAAACTTATTTGGGTTCCTCATCATCTAGCTCATGCAGCCTCCGCGTTTTTTCCTTCTGGATGGAAAGAAGCAGCAATTTTAGTGATTGATGGGATTGGTGAAAATGCTTCTTCGATTGGAGCTTATGGTCATGAAAACAGACTCGGTATCTTACATGAAATCCCATATCCTCATTCTTTAGGTTTTTTATGGGAAAAACTGTCCCAATTTCTCGGTTTTTCGGAATACGATGCTTGCAAAGTTATGGGATTAGCAGCTTATGGACAAAGCAAAACCAGACAAGCAGCATTTTCTCAATTTGCACACATCACAGATAAGCACTTTACTCTAGACAAAGAACTGCTTCGCTTTCGGGTTGGCGAATTTGAACCTTTAGAAGCACTACTAGGTAAAAGTAGAAAGAAAAATGAATCAATAGAACAACATCACAAAGATATTGCAGCTGCTTTACAAGTATTTACCGATCGCGCCGTCTTGCGCTTAGTTGAAGAGCTTTACCGCCTCTGTCCATCAGAGAATTTGTGCTATGCGGGAGGAGTCGCTCTCAACTGCGTTACTAATTGGTTAATTAAAGAAAAAGGCCCGTTCAAAAACATCTTTATTCCAACGGCTCCCCACGATGCTGGAACCGCCGTTGGTGCAGCTTTGTACACTTATCATACGCGGTGTAATCAGCCAAAAATTCAGATTCCGCAACTCACACCATACACAGGGCCGGAATTTACAACTGAAGAAATCCTCTTAGCAATTGAAGAATCTGGTCTGACTTTCAGGCACTCAATAGATAGTGCCATAGAAGCAGCTGATATGGTTGCAGATGGTAAAGTCGTCGGTTGGTTTCAAGGTCGGATGGAATTTGGCCCTCGCGCTCTCGGTAATCGTTCTTTTTTAGCCGATCCACGCTACGCTACTACACGAGAATTACTCAACCGCAAGGTAAAGCACAGAGAGGATTTCCGTCCTTTTGGCCCTAGCGTTTTAGCGGAAAAAGCCGAACAGTGGTTTGAAATTGGTCGTCAGAGTGAAAGCTTAAAATATATGCTCTTTACTTGTCCGGTACGACCAGAAAAAAGAGAAAAAATTCCGGCTGTCATTCATATTGATGGTACAGCAAGAGTCCAACTAGTAGACAGACAACTCAGCCCCAGTTACTACCGATTGATTGAAAGATTTGAACAGCGCACAGGAGTTCCAGTAATTCTCAACACGTCGTTTAATGACAGTGAACCGATAGTTTGCTCTCCTAAAGATGCCATCTCAACTTTTAAGCGCACAGCTATTGATGCCTTAGTTATGCAAGATTTTGTAATCGAACGGAAAAATTGAAACCTATGACAACCGCCGAATTAATCAGTTCAAAGCTTCGTAATCAGAGGATTAGCACTATTTCTTCAAAGCTCACAGGAGAATATACAGTAGCTACTGATTTAGTTAGCTACTCTCAACCAGACCAAGTATTTCCCATACATCCTGAGCAGCAATTCTTTCTCGACGAACTTATAAAAGAAAAAATTACTAATGCACGGGTGCTAGAAATCGGACTAGGATCGGGCGTGTTATCGATTGGCGCACTCAAAGCCGGAGCAATTCACGTCACGGCACTGGAAATCAATCCCCGCGCCAAGAACTATGCAGGTTTCAATATCCTTGCCAATGGATTAGAGGGCAAAATTGAACTTCGGGATGGTGATGTCAACGATATTTGGAAACCCGTACGGGGCGATCACTTTGACTATATCATCTCTAATCCGCCTTTTGAACCGACACCACAGGGAATGACCCACTATCTGCACTCAGCAGCTGGGATTTGGGGACTTGATTTTGTAGAAGCGATGTTCAAAGAACTCGACAACCATCTGACAGCAGCAGGGTATGCACAAATTGTTACCTTTTCTCCGGGTAATGCTCAAGAACCATTCATGCTGGCAGGTATGGCTCAGAAGTATTTAAAAGGCGAGACAGAAATCAAGGTGAATCCGATTTCAATTAAGTTTGCTTACTTTGTTGAGAGATATGTTGAACACGGACAGGCGACTAGAGAACAAGTAGAAGAAATGGAAAAATTAGCACAAGAGAATGATGTTTCTCACTTGTATCTGTGCGTGCTTCATTACAACAGTCAGGGTAAGCGATCGCTCGCTATGACAGAGACAACTTTAGCGTATGAATCTTGGTTAACACCTTTGTAAAAAATCGCATTGTCAGGGCAGGAGCTACGGAGGATAAATTAGTAATGGCGAACAATTCAATGGCGAACAATGCTGCTTCCCAAAAACAACCACAAATCTTTCCCCTTTCGCACGGTCAACAAGCGATGTGGTTTCTCTACCAAATCGCACCACAAAGCGTTGCTTACAATATTTTTATAACAGTACGGCTGTGCGGAGAATTAGACTTGGGTGCATGGCACCGAGCATGGCAAAAAATTGTTGAAAGCCATTCTATCCTACGAACTACCTATACCGAGCGCGACGGTCAACCTTTTCAAGTAGTTCACCCGGATCAAGAAGTTGATATTCAGGTGATAGATGCTTCTTTGGGGAGCGAAGACTACTTGAGGAAGCAAATTCTGGCACAAACAGACAAACCCTTCAACTTAGAAAGTGATCGCGTGCTGCGAGTACGTCTATTTACGCGATCGCCACAAGAACATATCCAATTGCTATCTATGCACCACATTGCTGGAGATATGTGGTCTTTTGATATTCTGCTCAACGAACTTCAGATTTTTTATGCTGCTGCACAAAATTCCGTCAGTGATCGCATTCTGCCGCTTCCTCGTCTGTCATACACAGATTATATCCATTGGCAGAGCGAGATTTTAGCAAGTTCTAGGGGCGAACAACTCTCGACTTATTGGCACAAACAATTAGCTGGTGAGTTACCGCTTTTAGATTTACCTTTGGATAAACCGCGATCAAGAGTCCAGACTTATAATGGAGCTTACCATCTCATCGAGCTAGACCGAGAACTGCGCCAAAAACTTAGGCAGCTGGCAGACTCCCAAAAAACAAGCCTTTATACAACTCTCCTCGCTGCTTTTTTCGTACTGCTTTATCGTTACACGGGTCAAGAAGACATTCTAGTAGGCAGTCCGATGGCAGGTCGGTCAGCGAGAAAAGGGTTTAAAGAAATTGTCGGCTACTTCACAGATCCCGTCATTTTACGAGCTTTTATTGCGGGAAACCCAACCTTCCTTGAATTTCTGGCTCAAGTGCATCGTACTGTCTTCGGGGCACTTAGACATCAAGATTATCCCTTTTCCTTATTAGTCAAACAGCTAGTGTCTCAGAGAGATGCTAGCCGTCCACTTCTATTCCAAGTTACATTTACTTGGCAAAAACATCGCTGGTACGAACAAACTCAAAACTTATCACTGGAACCGGAAAAAACGCGGCTTTTGATGGAGCCTTACCTGATAGCAGGACATCAACGAGGAGCCGCATTTGATATAGATTTGGCAGTCGTTGAAGCTGGTAATTCCCTTCAGCTTTGCTGGCAATATAATACTGATTTATTTGATGCTGCCGCGATCGCTAGAATGGCAGAAAATTACCAAATTTTGTTAGAAGGTATCCTATCCCATCCAGAGCAAAGGGTTTCAGAATTGCCATTGTTAACGCCAGCAGAACGACATCAGTTGCTCTTTGACTGGAACAATATCAAAGTAGAGTATCCCCAAGATAAGTGTATCCATCAATTATTTGAAGAGCAGGTGCGACGAACTCCCAATGCAATAGCAGTGGAGTTTGGCACCAAGCAATTAACATACAACGAGTTAAATCAGCGTGCAAACAAATTAGCTCACTACTTGCAAACCCTTGGTGTGAAGCCAGAGGTGCTGGTGGCGATTTGTGTAGAGCGATCGCTTTT
>CAZZVG010000752.1:0-4099 GCA_964657295.1 Iningainema sp.
GGCCAGAATATCTGCCAAACAGAAGGGTCGAAGCTCAAAGAAATCGTTTGTAAAATTTTGTCTTGTGCGGTTAATTTAAAGGTTGTTTGCCGCCAGCACAGTTGATTGCACAAACTACGGTGCGAAATCATCACACCCTTGGGCTGTCCTGTAGACCCGGAGGTATATATGACATAAACCAAGTTATCGAACCATAAATTACTGACGGCATTCTCCGCACTTCTCGTGGAGATGAGATCCCAGTCTGTATCCAAGCAAATTACTTGCGCCTCAGATTCCGGCAATCCGGCTACCAAGTTCTTGGTCGTCAACAGCACCGACACTTGGGAATCTGACAACATAAACTTTAATCGCTCTTGAGGTAATCGCGGGTCTAAAGGCACATAAGCACCACCCGCCTTAAGGATGCCCAAAATTCCGACTACCATTTCAACAGAGCGATCGACACACAGACCCAGTAGCATATCTGGCTTTACCCCTAGTCCTTGTAAGTGGTGCGCTAGTTGGTTAGCCCTTAAGTTCAACTCTTGGTAGGTGAGATGCTGATCTTCAAATACCACCGCCACAGCGTAGGGACTACGCTCTACTTGCGCCTCAAACAACTGATGAATACACGCATCCTGAGGATAATCGACATGAGTGTTATTCCACTCCACCAGCAACTGCTGTTGGGCTACTGTCTGCAATTCTCTAACTCCCGGCTCTGAATTCGCCACATTGTCGCAGTTTGCTTTAAGTATAATAGTTTTTCTATATGTATCCATTGGTCTTAAATATCCTCTGGTTTAAAATCACACTACTACTTCCGAAATGCCTAAAAAATAACTACTAATGAACCACAGAGGCGCAGAAAACGCCGAGAAATAGATAAGTAATTTTTCAGGTAACCGAGTAAAAAAAATTATGTAGCTGATCGGCAATGCCTTCCCATTTGAAAAGCCGATCGTCGCTACATATGTCTTCCCAATTACTCTTTTCCCGCTACAAGATTACCTATGATCTTTCTTGGCGTCCTTGGCACGGCAGTCGCCTACGGAGGGAAACCCTCGTCATGCGCGCTGCCTTGTCTTGGCGGTTCGAGAATGAGCTTCATCAAGAAATCCAAATTATTTCCGAAAAAAAGTTATTGCAGTGGCTCAAAGTGATGTACATTTTTACGGAAATAGACCTGAAATGTAAGTTTCATACTAGCCCTTTTTGTGAAGCAAATGGGCAAGAACTATCTGATATGTAGGTATGAGATATGTCGCGACTTAATAATAATGAATTTTCTTGTTGAAGTTGAGTTCTTGCCAACGCCAATACCTTACGAGCATTGCTTAAATATATGTTATTCCCACCCCGATCAAAATGCTGTAAATAGGCTTCGAGATACCTAACACGTAAACCTAAATTATCTGTACTCACAAGAAAAGGAAGGTCAGATTCAACCAGATAGCGGATAGCTAGGATGGGAATAGGGCTACGAAGCGGACGGAACTTTGGATTGTGTAGACCAGGGCTTTCAGTACGATTATGAAATTCCCCTAACATCAGTCCTGTTTTAACAAACAAAGGCTTAAGTTTTTGTTGGACACCATCAATTAGTTTGTCAGTATCATCTATGTGTAGATCAGGGAAGACTAGTAATAGTACTTTATTTATGGCATATTCTCTCTCTTGTGGTTCTATCTCAAGGAAAATATTTCGGTAACCCAGGACAATTTCTTCAACTTGAGAAGACTCCAAATTTTTAGCACGAATAGCTGCTAGTCGAATGCTGTTTAACTTAAGTGCGTGAGGCACAAAAGGGCAAACAGCACCAGGTCTACCTAAATCAGGGTGAGGTCTTGCCAAAAAAGTTTTAGCCCACTCGGTAATTTCAATTAAGTAGGGAAGGTCTTGCTTGATATGATCTAGCTCAATAGGTGTATAAAGTTGCATTGCCGGAAAGTAGTTGCAAAGTTTTTCTTAAGTAGAAGCCTTACTTTAATTAAAATGAAACTAAGTCATTATACATAGCTAATCTCCGTTAACTTATTGTTTGCGTATAAGTTTAAAAGATCAAACAACTTTCAAACTCAGATTGATAATTTAGACTAGTGCAGTTTAGATAAGTATTTATCAGCCTGTAGGTATACTTATACTTAAGTGCTTTTTCTTTGTTTAAAGTGGAACATTAATAAATTTATTCATAACGTTTTTTATGTTACTTAACTAACACTCTTGCTGACCTATCTGATGCCATATAATTATTTTTATCAAAGTAATTTAGTGGAATTATAAAGTTGATATTTAAATGGTTATTTAAATTGTAAAGTTTTTGTATTGCCGTCAAACTCTCCTCGTTTATTTTATAAAAAACTTTCAATGTCAAAACTTATTGATATTCTTTAAATAAAATAACTATGAAGTTTTTGCTTAGATATTTTCTGTGAATGTAAATTTATAGTATTTTTTGTATATGTAGATATGATGAAGTTATATAAAGAATTTATGCTTTTACTAAATACGATCAAAGTTAGCAAAATAAATATTAATTTTCAGTGAAAAGTACGTTGTTGAATATAAATTTTTAGTGTTATTTTGAAATATAAGGTGTAAAGTGTGCTTATATTTAAGGTGTTCTACAGGTGTGTATTGGGACTAACGCCCCTTAGAGGGTGTTTATAAAATAAATCTTAAGTAGTTTAAGAGTTACAATTACGAGTTATTCGCCTCAGCATTAAGTGGGTCATAGCAGCATAAATCATTGCCTCCGAAGTATCAGTAAGATACTCATAATCCTTACTCAAACGTCGATAGCGTCCACGAGGCAGCAAGGGTTCGTTCGACCACCCAACGTCGAGGTAATATTTTAAAGCCCTCAGTA
Organism: Iningainema sp.; assembly: GCA_964657295.1. GTDB lineage: Bacteria > Cyanobacteriota > Cyanobacteriia > Cyanobacteriales > Nostocaceae > Rhizonema. The sequence continues at coordinate 2,852 of CAZZVG010000752.1, forward strand.
TCGTCAGAACGTTTAACGATCGATAATACGCAACCAACATTTAGGTTGAACCCAATCAACTAATCGTCCGGCATACCCAGCATCCGCCCAGATTAAAAATAATTTAGGGAAGGAGTCTCTAATTTTACTGAATACTAGCGAAGCTCCATCTCGATCTTGAATCGATGCTGCATGTACGACAACCATTAGGATTAAGCCCATTGTATCAACAAGAATATGGCGCTTGCGACCATTAATCTTTTTTCCGGCATCATATCCTTTTATACCTCCTTTTTCAGTAGTCTTAACTGTTTGAGAGTCTATAATGCCAGCAGATGGCTCTGCGTCTCTTCCTTGCAGTTCTCGTAGTTTTGAGCGTAGAACTGCGTGAATCCTTGACCACACACCCTTGCGCTTCCATTAGACATCTCCAGAAATTAATTGTGCGTTGCTTACAACCCTTGTAGAGACGCGAAATTTCGCGTCTCTACATTGTTTTTCGGAGATGTCTATTGCTCAAAATAGGAGTATACCGTTTGCCAAGGTGGTAAATCATCAGGCAACATACGCCATGAGCATCCTGCACGGATGAGGTAAAAAATTGCGTTGATCACTTCACGTAGATCAACCGAGCGTTTCCGACCACATTTGCGCTTGCGATCGCGTGCAATCATTGGTTCTATCAAACGCCATTCGGCATCAGAAACATCTGTAGGATAAGGCTTTCGACTCATAGCATCCTGAGAAAACTTACGCTTTTTCCGACAACATACAAACTTTTGAGTTCGATTCCAGTTTCCTTTATATTTTATTTATAAACACCCTCTTAGCCCGCAGTTGATGAAGAGGGAAACGCAAACGACGTACTGCGAGCAGGATCAATACGGTACGGGAACGCGATGTTCATCCCAGCAAGATCCCCCCACTACCCATGCCCTTACGGGTGACGCTCGTTCCTCGTTCGCGATCTCAATGAGCATGCTGTTGTTACTGCCCAACCGCAGCTCATTTATCCGCTACACCCTCAACGGGGTAAAGATTGTCCATTCAAGTCATCGGTTTACCTAACCGATGAGGGAGATCCAGGCGCATTTATGGAGCGGAGTGTACTAGAAAGTGCTCCCCATGGCGTCCTAGAAGGAATGGCGATCGCTGCTTATAATGACGGTTCTAACCAGTTACAGCAGTTTTCACATACATGAACCACACCATTTGTAGGGGCGAACGGTGAGACAGCCCTGAAGGAGGGTTTCCCGAAGCTGGGGACTG
>CAZZVG010000753.1:0-4097 GCA_964657295.1 Iningainema sp.
GAGGAATTGCTCTGCATTCTCTTTTTGCCTCCGAGGCGTTGTGCTAGAGCGAACAGGGGAAGTGCTCCAGGGCGAATGCTTTTGATCCACCACTGTTCGCTGTGGGGAATTTGTTTACCTAATCGTAGTGCTGGAATCAGCCCTGCTTGAACAACTGAAGATTTCCCACTGGCTGAAGCACCGACAACTGCAAGAAATGATTTATGGGTGAGTTGATGAATTAACTGCTGAGTGAGAATTTCTCTACCGTAAAAATACCGAGAGTCATCCTCACAAAAAGAACTTAAACCCATGTAAGGGCAGACGCCGATATCCAATCCCGTTTGTTCTTCGCGATGTCCGTCAGGTTTTGCCTCGAGAATTTCTATAATGCCTTGTACACCCGAAAGCCAGACGTGGAAAGGAATATTGCTACCTGCTAGGGAGAGTTGTACTTGGGCGATCGCACCAGCTGCTGACAATCCAGAGGCGACAGAAGTGGCTTCTAAAGTATGTAGCAAAGTTTCAGCAAACCTTTCTGGTTCTTCTTGATGAGAAGCACAAGCAATTAAACATTGTCCTTGTTGTGAATCAGAAAGCAAATCTTCTACCCAATCTTGTAAGGCGACTCTGTCAGATTCACGCCTTTTCAAAGAAGGATGTGTCAGGGCAATCGGACAATCCAAAATAATAATTTGCTTAGCGCGACAAGAACGCAATTGTTGTTTTAACCATGAGCGTTTAATTCGGATATCTTCTCCCAATACCAATCCTTCCCAAGCTTCCGTTTCTTCTATTCGTCCCCGAAGATAAAGTAGAACAGTATCTGTTGATGGCGACTGTAAATGACGGGCGATCGCATCTCTAACATCATGAGCAGTCGCCTTTGTTGCTGACAAATACTCCAGTTCAAAACCTCTAGCACTCCCTAAAACCTTGCTAATTTCTAAAGTCACTTGGCTTCCTGAAGTTCCCTCCACCACTAACCCAATGCGGCGGCGATTGACTCCAACAACTTTAGACGATCTAACTCCAACAATTAATTCTCCCACTCCTTCCACAATTCTCTTAGGAGTTTGCAGAGGATATTCGCTAAAAAGCTGAGTGTTGCCCTTACTTCTTTTCTGCTGATTAATTAACCGTAACTGTTGATTCGTTTTATCTATATATTGTAAAGTTTGATGATAGACATATCGATATAAACTATCAGCAGAAATTAAACCTTGAGGATCGGCGGCATCACCACGCAATCCCTGCATTAAATAATAAGTAAAGACTCCATGTTGTAATTCCGGAAACTCCCAAGAGCGTTGATTGAGATCGCAAGAAAGCAAAGCATAAAATCGTCTACTTTTAGCTGCCTGCTGCAACATTTCTACAAATTGCTGGGTAGGATTTACTAACAATTCTGCTGTTGCCCCTTGGAGAGTCATCACACCACTATGACAAGCATCTAACCAAAGTAACTGAGTTTGGGCAGCACAGTTTTTTAATAATTGTAATAATTCATGTATTGCTAAACCCGTGTCGAATAAGTTAGATTTTTGTGTATCTGCCAGACATAAAAATGCTTGCTGCGTGTTTGGTTCGACTATTCCATGCCCGGAAAAATAAAATAAAATGGTATCAATAGGTTTAGCGATCGCCGTAATTTCCTGGAGAGTGGTACGCACACTCTTTAATAAAGGTGGAATCGCAAAATCGTGGTAAACTTTTGCCTCTTTTTGCGGAAATTGTGCCGTAGCATCCATCAACGCTTCGGCCAACCCCTGACAATCGACTGCGGAGTAATTCAGGTTCGGGAGTTGCTCATCTTGATAATGATTAACTCCCACAAGTATCAGCCACAGGTTAGCTGTAGCTGTTTGTTGGATTTGAGTAGAGCGACTCGTAGCGACACCAACTGGGCACATATCATTTCGGGATTTGAGATTTGGGATAGACTGCTCACCGAACCCAAGAGCGTAAACGCAAAAACGCAGGTTGTTTGGCGGTTTGTCTTAGATAGGACCAAGGGAATTTACAATTGTTTGTAAGTTAAATAATGTTCATTTTCTTTATCTTATGCAGTTGGACTCAAACTTTAAAAAGTACAAAACGATATATTAGAGCTATTTTCAGGTGCTTAAACCACAAGGGAGTAAGGCGCAGGGGAAGAAAAATTATTCTCAACTCCCTTGCCTCTTGTCTCCTATCCCCTAACCGCCGAAATATGGTTATAAATTCATGTATTAAGGTTGTGGGGGAGCAAATGAGGCTGAACCCCTCCACTCATTCTATAGGCCGATTTGCTAGTTTTATGGATTCTCGAAGCAACATTGTTGAACTATTTTCGACTTTTTTGGTATTTGCGGGCGATCGCTGTAGTGGTTGGACAAAGGATGCTAGGCTCAGCCGTCAGATGCAAAACCTCATCAAGCAAACCCCACAGGAAACGAGCGAAAATTTTTGGGTGCTTTACTGGTATAATAACATGCAAAATCCTGATTCGGCTAAATTTGCTAAAGAGCATCTGATAGCTTATTTGCAAGAACCTTGTTACTGGGCAGCCCAAAAAACATCTGCCAGTTTTGCCACGAGCCAGTATAAATTATCAGATCATTTTCAGATCGCCATTTCCCAAGTTGATAAAATATTCAAAGGTTTTGATCCTAAAAGTGGTTTTAGCCTGAAAAACTATGCTACTGCCATCTTTGGCAGTGCCATTCGCGAAACTTTGCGGCAGTATCACGAAATTGATATTTGTACAGATTGGGGACTATTGCGAAAAATAAGTCAAAAGCGTTTAGTCGAGTCTTTGCAAGCAGCTGGCTTATCCCCAACTACGGTTACTGCCTACGTTACCGCTTGGATCTGTTTCAAGTCCCTGTATGTACCGACGCAAGCAACCACCACTCGACAACTTTCACGCCCAGATAAACAAACTTGGGAAGCCATCGCTCTTGCTTACAACTCCGCAAACCAACCGCCAATCAACAAGCAAACCCTGGAAAGCTGGTTGCTCAGTTGTGCCAAAGCAGCACGTACATATCTTTACCCTAGTGTGACTTCGATCAACACGAACAGTGATTCTGATGATAAAGATTGGCTGGATAATTTACCTGCGAAAGAACAAGATTCTCCACTGAGCCAAATTATGGCGACGGAAGAACAACAAACCAATTTTTCTTACCAAACTGAAATCAACAAGGTGTTAGTTGCGGCAATTACTTTATTAGAACCGCAAGCACAAGAAATTTTGCAACTTTACTACGTCAAAAGACTCACCCAGCAGCAGATTGCCAAACAACAGCAAATTCAACAGTACACTGTCTCACGGCGGTTGACAAAAGCAAGAGAATCATTACTAAGATCTTTGGCTAAATGGAGTGAAGACACCTTGCATATCAGAGTAACTTCAGACATATTAAAAAGTTGTAGTGCGATGATGGAGGAATGGCTGCAAGATTACTACAAACCATCTCTGTAAGCTCAACTGCCGCAGCCACGCCCGGATGCGGTTTTCAAAAAAACAAGGAATCAGGAGGAGAAGTTGGTTATTTTTTGTGATATAAGTCCTAAATATTTTATCTTTTAACTTTTTTCTACTTCTCCCCCCCTCCAATACCTCCCTAATCATCACCTTATAAGCCATGACTAACAACACAACCATATTTAATTTTGCAACGCCCACTGACCTGATTTTACCAATACCACCGACTGTCCCACAACGAGGTGAATCTTTTTCTAACCCAACTTCTCGTGCTTCTGCTGATCTAAATAAACTTTGCCTCAATGCTGTTTTGCCTTGGCTGCAAGAGGATTTGGCACCCCAGGCAAAACCTTGGCCAAGTGCCACTGCTCTCCCTAGCTTTTGGGAGTTTGTGAATGGAACTGCTATCAGCATAGACGGAACTCGATTTGTGTTAGTTCCCAGCGAGGCGATGGATTTGGGGGAAATGCGCGTAGCTCAAGAATGGGTAGATATACCAAGTTTTGTTGGTGATTATTACTTAGCAGTACAGGTAGAGCCAGATGACGGGTACGTCAGAGTTTGGGGCTACTGTACCCACGAACAACTCAAGAGTCGGGGAAGTTATGACAGTAGCGATCGCACTTATGCCGTGGAAAACACTGAT
>CAZZVG010000754.1:0-4094 GCA_964657295.1 Iningainema sp.
ATGATGAATCGCCTAGGCGTTTTCCTGATTGTAATCATTAGGCGCTAAAGAATTAACAACGGAAATGCAGATCGCCAACTGCTAACCTTGAGCTTCTTCGTTAACGGCAATCAGTGGACAACAAAAAGTATCTCCAGCTACAAAATGTCAGGGCGGGGGTACCCCGCCCCTACGGTCAAATTTTGGTTTACGAATTGCCGGAAAAATCCGGACTCATACTTAACTATTTCTGTCAATGCGTAAGTCATAATTAGTTCAAATTATACACTAACTCTCGCAAATGAACACGAACATTTAGGTCAGGGCGCGATCGCCCAATACGCTTTTTCGTATCAATCAAACATACTTGATTAAACAAAGATCCAGAAATAATATTAGTATTAACTAAACTATAGCAATCCTAAATGATTCCTGAACACCTCTCCCTTGTCCCCCTTGTCTCCCTTGTTCATAAATCAAATAGGACTGCTATATAAGCTTAGTGCCAGTATTTGTCTCCCTATTTTGACTCAATCTGGCAATCTAAAAGTTTAGTTTCGAGGGCGATTTTATGAGTCCAGAACAAGAGTTACTAGCAAAGTGGCGTGGGCTGACAAAAGATAAACAGGAGGAAGTTTTAGATTTTGTCGAATTTCTTCGCTTGAAAAACTCTGCAAATAAAAAGAACTTAGGAGAACGTTTGCGCTCAATTCGCGACTATCTAACAGGCTCTGATACTCCAAGGATTAAACTCCCAAAAGAGTTTAGCTCATTTAGCTGTTCCTGTTCACTAAGTAGCTGTGCCGTTGCGTCATCAATGGATGTATCCGCAGATTTATAGAGTAACGCCCAACCATTATCAGGGGTAAAAGCTATATTTGTTAAATTGTACCCGGCGTTATGCTCTTCCACGATTGCATTAGCAGCACCTTGTGGAATACCGCTGCTATAAGCATAACCATTACTGTCATAGAGAATTACCCACCTTCCATCAGGAGTGAACGCAATAGTTTTGATAGTTGAGCCTTGTTGATTTAGAGCGACTAGCTTATCAAAAGCATCTTGAGGAATATTACTTTTATAGGAACCATTACCGTTAAAGATGATTGCAACCCCTCCATCTGGCGTAAACGCAACACTGTTGATAGTTGATTTTTGTTGATTTAGAGTTGCAAGTTCATTAATAGCCTCTTGTGGAAAATTATCTGAATGAGGAAAACCGTTTCCATCATAGATAATCACCCACTCTCCATCAGGTGTGAACGCAATAGTATTTATAGTTGAGCCTTGTTTATTCAAAGCTAAAATTTCATTAGCAGCGTCAGGTGGAATATTATTCCAAGCAGCTTCATTATTGTTATAGAGAATTACCCACCCTCCATTAGGAGCAAACGCAATAGTCTTAGGATTTATACCTTGATTAGCTAGAATCTGAAGTTCGTTAACTGCATCGGTGGGGATACCCTGTTCGTAAGAATCAGCCAAAACCCGTGAAGAAGTTAAGACAATAGGAGATAAAGTCCCTATTACTATTGATGCACCTACAAAAAAGCTACCACCAGCTTTTAAAAGCTGCCGTACTAAAAAATTATTAGACATATTACTCCTCAAGTAAATGACAAAATAATGGTGTTTTTGTCTATTCCCATTCTTCTAACAAAGGACACCTTGTTGTCAATGCAGAAAACTGCAACATTATCTTCTTTAGTTATGGTAATGAAAGCTTGAACGTACAAGAATTTTTTCCAAGCAGAGACATTTTCGTTACAAAAAGTTACATTGGTAGCTTTAAATTCAAGACAGTTTTCCTGCATGGCTCACCAATCGCTAACCCAATCGGTAAAATTTAACAGAAGACAGACATCAGAAAAACGTCTTGAATCCCCCTTTGTGTGATCGCTTGCAACACAGCTGATAAGTAGGTGGGCGCTATTAAATAAATCTATGTAAAAAATTGTATATAGGCGCGAAAGGCTCGTAGTTGCGCTTTAGGGCTAAAGCGCAACTACGAACAATATTTTATTTATGCAGACCTACTTAGAATCACGTTTTTTTAGTACTTTATTATATGCGTAAAGACTGAATGCAATAAAAATTTATTACTTCTATTTTTAGGAATAACATCGGTAATTACCTACAGAAAAATTTGACTGGGATCTGAGAACTTACTTCTGTTAAAAACGTGCAGTTTTCTGCATTGACAACATGGCATCCCTTGTTGGAAGAATAATGAAATCGAGAGTATAAACACTTATATTAAGGGGTTTGGTGATATGTCTCTAGGTATCGGCAACGTATTTGATGCGAATTTCTATACTGCTGCCAATCCCGACTTGGCAAAAGCAGGTTTAACCACAGACGCCCAACTTCTGTCCCACTTTCAGGCTTATGGTTTAAACGAACATCGTCAGTTCTCACCACTTGTGGATTTGAGTTTCTACCGGGCTAGCTATTCTGACCTAGCAAACTTCACAGACAGCCAACTGTTAGATCATCTGGAAAATCATGGGGTAGCTGAGGGACGTATCTTTTCTCCACTTTTTGATCTTGACTACTATCGTGCTAACAACAAAGACCTTGCAAGCTTGAACAACGAACAGCTATTTAATCATCTGGAAACTTATGGGGTGGCGGAGGGACGCGAGTTTTCCCGAATCTTTAATGCTGATTACTATAAATCTCACAATCCCGATTTGGCCGCTGCCAAACTGAATGATACCCAACTGCTGGATCACTTTGAATTGTATGGTATCAAAGAGGGACGAGACTCACATGTAGGATATAAAGCTAAGACTGGAAATATTCAGTCCGGTTTCCCCTCTACTCCATCTGCCGATTTAACCTATGATGGCGGCAAAACCATTTCCAACCTCAACTTTTTCAACTTTTATTTTAATGGTTCCCAGACAAATGGTTCCCAGTCATGGTCTGGGACTGACATTAATAATATCAATCAGAACCTATCAGATGCCATGTCCGATCCGCGTTTGAACAGTGTTATATCCCAATATTTTCCAGGGCAGCAAGTTACTAGTAATTTCTTAGGGTCTACGAGAGTGCCAGGGTTTCTCCCCAATACTAACGTCACTCAAGATTACATTGAGAACTACCTCAAAACCGACATCAATCAAGGATATTTAAAGGGTTATAACTTCAGTTCAACGGTCTTTAATTTTATGTTGCCTAAGGGCACAACGATCACGTTTGGCGGGGATGACTCTAAAGACGGTTTAGGCGGTTATCACGGGTCACTAAACTATCAGGGATCAGATGGCAAAACGAATACAATCTACTATACGGTAGAGGTTTACTCTGACAAATCTACTAACATCGGCATCTTCCCTTCTAATCAGTCTTGGCAGAATGTTGTGGATACAGCTTACCACGAGTTGAACGAAGCCAGAACCAATCCAGATGTGGAAGAATACAACCGAACTGTCTCTACTAACCCTAACCCTAAATTAATAGGTTGGGACTCAGCCGAAGGAGAAGTGGGCGACTATCCAATTAACGAGAAAAATACCTCAAGCATATCCTATCCGGCTTTTTGGAACGAACCTCTTGTTAATGGTCAAGGAACTGTTCCTATTCAGTTGCTATACTCCGATGCGGTTCACGGACCTGAAGACCCAACCACAATAAAGTTCAGTTAATAATCTTCAGCGTCAGGTGTCTGGTGAGGAGTTGATATTACAATACCGTTGCTGTTAAAGCTATCGGTGGGCATTTAAATCAGTGTAGAGACGCGAAATTTCGCGTCTCTACACAAGTTGACTGTAGGTAAATTATCTTACAGCTATTTTCTGTTTATTGAACCACATTTTGCCGTGTCCCAACAATGTGGTCTATTTACCCTAATTGCTGTAACTGAACCCTATTGGTTGATATTACTGTATTCTACTAATCAAGTGTATAATCTAGCGACGCCTTTTGGGGTAGCTTGAACATCACCATCATCAAGGGTAGGTGAAGTCAAATATTGTCAGGTTAACTTTTTGCTCAGATGGATAAAATAATCGGTTTGGCTCTAAAATTGAGATGCTGTGCGATCGCCGCTTCAATTTTTTCTACCTTTGTTTGCCTATCTTCTACTGCATTCGCTCAATCATTGCCAC
>CAZZVG010000755.1:0-1534 GCA_964657295.1 Iningainema sp.
CTGGACTCAAGTGAAGAATGTTGATGATTTGAGACACATGTTAAACCTATAAGCTTAGGACTTACGCAAAAATTGCCAGAAAGCTTAATTTATCGAACCGCCAAGACGCCAAGAGCGCCAAGAATTCGTAGAGTGTGCGTAAGTCCTAAAGCTATTAGATGTTAATTATATAAAGGTCTAATACTATTAAAAATAATGAATGAAGCCAAGCAGAGATTACGACCAAGGGGCAAGGGACGGTAATCAGGACCTACCTCCTGCTAAACCTGACAATCCTGAGTACATGGAGGGATATGAGGAAGGATTGGGGTTAGCAGATGTTGGCGTCCCCTACTTTCCTCTTTATCGGGAAGATGATGTGAGTGGAAAGCGATCGCATCCCGACTACGAGCAAATCTCAGCTTATATTCGTAAAGACACGCGCCGTGCCGTCAAGCTAGCTTTGCTTGAAGATGGAGGGTAAGATTTCTCAGATTTGGTAGAAAAGCAGCTTAATCAGTGGCTAAAGCGTAGAGTCAAAAATCGGACTACTGGGTACAATGATGGTTAGTTTATAGTGTGATTGTGAACTTATGACGGGCGATCTAGTTTTTTATTCGTCTGCTACAAGCTATTCTTATCTAACTGAGAAATTAATACTTTTCGCTACCCATAATACGTAATAGCAGCTATCTCGTTCATAACGTTTAAGACAAAAGCCTAGCAAAGAATATACGTTATTTATGTTTTTTACAACAATGCCGCATCCTATCTCGCTTTGTACTCAGTCAGCATCTGTTCAAAGGGCAGTAGAGCATCACCCAATACGATGATAGATTAGTTTGCCACTATTCCGGTAAAATGATATTGCGTTAACTAACACTTGTGACAAACTTTGATTATGTCGTTAAATAAGTCGTACTTATCTTTACAGCTATCTTCAGGTAAATAGACCAGATTTGCCGTAGGAAGACAGCATTGCTGTGCCCTTACAGTATGGTTCAAATATGTGGGAACTCCTGTAAACAATGATGCGTCAACAAGTGGGTTAAGAACATCGGCGTTGCTAAATGAAAATATTTAGAACGACATAATGGCTCAAACGTGTACTCACTCCCCCTATCCTGGTTTTCTGCATGAACGCTAGTTATACCCTTAAGGACTAATCTCTGTATGAAAAACAAGTTATTTCGTGGACTAATATCTATCTTTGTCTCCTTTGTCTCAATCACAGTAGTATCTACTCCTAATATTACCCTTGCTGGCAAAGATCAACGGGGAACATGGACATCCTCACAACAGTCATGCATTCGTAATAAGCTTCGAGAGCGTACTAAGCATGACGAGTCTGCTAAGGATGTCGAGCGTGTTATAGGTATTGAGCTTGCTAAGGTTCCCTATAACACGCACAACATACTTGAAAAGCTTACTGAACTTAATGATGATTATATAGTTTCAACATGTCTAAATGAAAACGACCTGAATAAGTTCACGAGGATACGGGAGACATATCGTCAGCAAGAACAGGTGTTTCAATTCGACAACTCTATAAGCC
>CAZZVG010000755.1:1544-4091 GCA_964657295.1 Iningainema sp.
AATAGAACGGCCTCGCCGCACAGATAGCGATAGATTTACGGATTTCAACTCGAGTAGAATCAACGAAAGTATCTTTAGTGCCTTAGGGAACTTTGGGAAAACGAGCGCCATTATTTGGGGAACTACTAAAATATTTCCAATCCCTTCATTTGAGCCAATGCCATCATTTTTTACCGTTCCGTATTGATGGTATTCAAGCCAGGGGAGAAAAAGGCAACTACAGTACACAACGTATTAAATTTGACCTTAATCGCTCTGGTTAAGTTTTCGTAACATAGTTATAAATTTTCCTGCCCACCTACTTACACAATGGTTCAGCTTCTTCATAACGCCCTTGGGAGATGTAAAGATTAGCTAAATCGTTCAGGCTAGTGGCATAGTCGGGACCCAAGGTTCACGTTGCAGCCTTTCCCTACCCACTAGGGATTTTAATAAATTCATTGCAGCCCGTGGTTTGAGGACATTTAAGTCTAATTTCTCAATTGGTTTCTGCATTTCTTCCCGCGTGGTTATTAGCACCTTGAAGCGGGGGGAAGGTTGCGATGGTAAGTAAGGTTTGACTTCCTTGTAATCCGTGACGTTATCCATCACCAGTAGTACTTCACCCTTATGCCAGTACTGCCAGCAGTATCCTACTTGTGCCGATAAATCCGATTTTAAATTCTCCGGTGGCTTTAAATTAAAAAATCTCTCGGCAAGCTGCACCACTTGCAATCCCACATTTTGTGATGCTAGCAACCAACAAATGCCACCAGGGTAGGTTGTGAGATGATTTTTGACGTATTGCAGTGCCAGTTCGGTTTTCCCAACTCCACCCATACCAGCGATCGCAGTGATTGCTAAGAGGTTATTTTGTTGTAGCATCTCATGGATCTGTTTTAATTCTTCATTTCGTCCGACAAACTCTACTACACCACTATTAGGAAGATTGTGGTAGGGGGTAGGAGCGCTTTTAGTTGTTCTCTTTTCTGTACGCTGTACACCTGGTAATTCTTTTCTTTTGTTGTCCCACTCAGTATCAAATTGACTTAGGTTTTCTTGCTTTTTACCTTTTTCATGCCATAACGTCAGCCGAAAGTGCCATTCCTCTGTACCACGTTTATTTGTACGTAAATCTTCCAGAATGTTCAAAAAATCCCTGAGATAGATGTTTAGAGCATCCCTCACTTGCTCAGATTTTAAATCCGTCAAAACCTCCAATTGTGTCCGCTTTGCTGTAACAATTACCTGCTTTGACGTTTCCCAACGGAAGTGAATTTTGTAGTCTTCTGGGTCTAATTCTTCATAAACATAAGCCAACAACCGCTTTAACAGGCACTCTACCCGTTTTTTAGTCTCATCTCCATAGGTTGGCTTACGTTTTGGCATGAGTTCTAGTTAAGAATTTTGCTCAAAAAAGTTTAGGCGTCGCCCAAACTTATTCTACACCGCCCAAACTTGAGTTTCCGGATTCTTCTGGCTTCTACGCGATACACCCCTGCATTTGCTTTGGTTTGGCAGCCCAAATTTACTGTTACTTCAGAGAGTTGAAGTAGAGTTCATGAAAAGTCAAGCAAAGTCTAAGAATCTTAAAAAATCATTTACGCTGCTCAAATTTGCAATAACAATCATTGCAGATATACTCATGCCTGGTTCTAGTATAGTTTTGGAGGTGGGGTTCCTAATTTGGGAATTGCTGGAAATAGACAGAACGGAAGGGGAAGATTAAGTTTATCAGTAATGCAGCATTCCACAAAAGGGCTTTCTGTGGAATGCCTTTCATGTACAGTGTTTGCATTCATTTACAGCCAATACTGGGCAATACAGGGGGTGCGATCGCTTACAGATGCAAACATTAAGTTTGCTGCAACCTACCCCAGTCACGTATTTTCTTAGAGGAAAATAGGGAGCGACCGCAGTATACTTACTTGACAAAAATATCAAAATATGCATATTGCTTAGAAAAATTGTGTATAGAAGCAACATGGTAAAGGCTAAAGACCTAGTAAGGCATAAAAAGCTGGGCTGGATTGGTCAAGTAAGAGAAATTGAAAATCAGCAAAAAGCTTGTCATTATTTATCGTGTATAGATAATGGAAAAAACATGCTCAGATATATGCCTTGGACGAATCCTGTAGTCTCAACTATCTGTGAATGCTCCCTAGATTGGGCTTGATTTGTCGGCGTTAGGGAAAGTGGTGGTGTTGGGAGTGCGATCTGGGATTCGCGCAGCAGCGAAGCGATCGCATTTGTTACACTACTTACATCTTGTACCATCCCCAGAAACCGGGTTTCTTACGAATCCGTAAAGATGAAACCGTGTTCTGACTCGCGGCAACCCAGTTTTAGCTGTAGGCGAGGCAGAAATTGTTGGCAGCAACGGTCAATATCTGATGCTGGAGATTAGTAATCGTAGTGGTCATTTCCGCCCAACTGCAGATAGCTTGGAGATTGGAAAAGAAGCTTTTAGACAACAAGGCATCGATCCAGCAACTGCTACAGAAACTATTATTTAAGTAGGTAGGCATAATAAAACATCACTAGATTAACTTCTGTTAAGAGGCTGTC
>CAZZVG010000756.1:0-4089 GCA_964657295.1 Iningainema sp.
CTTCCTCAGCACGTTGCCGTTCTTGCTCGGCTAATTCAGAACCCCATAGGAGCATCTGTCCTTGTTCATCCCACCACCGCAACCAGTATCCTGTGCGGTTTTCACGAGTTCCTTGCCAAAAGCCGAGAAAGAGATTCATTTCAGCTATCAAGTAACGGTTATTTTCCTCAGGTGCTTGCAATAAATACTGTCCGGCGTTATCCAATCGATAAACTTCGAGATTACCTGTATCGGGTTTAAAGATCACGTAGTTTGGTACTTTTAAAATACGTTCATAGTACAACCACTTTCCAGGCGGATAAGTTGGTTTGATAGAGTACTCCGTACCATCAGTATCAGAGATAAATTCCATCACAATCACTGGCATATCTCCCTGTAATTGTGGCGTATAACTACGTTTCACCTCTTCTGGTGAAACGCGGATATGAGGTACGTATGCCCAATCGGGAGCTTTAATGACAATTTTGCCGTTCATTGTGGCGCAGATGCCGTAGTTTGTGGGAGTCAAGGCATTTTCGGGTAATCTACCACTGACGAACAAACTTTCAGTTAAAGCTGCGGCAAGAGGAGGTTGATTTATATTATCCACTGGTGCATCTGGTAGTACATAATCATCAGGTAATTTTTCCCAAGTTATTTGGTAATCTCGTCGAGTTGCAGTAGCAATCATAATCAGGTTTCCAATCAATTTTCAAAAAGGAGGATTTTCACTCTCACTTAAGTCTGTGGTTTCCGGAGAAGTGCTTTCCGGAGAAAGGAGAGGAGTTTGAGGAGGAGTCGATTCCTCGTCTGCTTCTAAATCACTTTCTTCCAGGGTTTGGTGAGGTATTGCGGCAATAATGGCATCAATCACTTTTGACACGGGTAAAATCTCAATGTCAAGACTAGGGTATTTTTGCCCCTTAGGGACAATTGCTCGTTTAAATCCCAGTTTTGCGGCTTCTTTTAACCGCAATTCCATTTGTGAAACGGAACGAACTTGTCCCCCCAAACCAATTTCGCCAATCAACACGGTGCCAGGATCGACAATCCGATCGCGGAAACTGGCAACAATGGCGATCGCCATACCCAAATCCACTGCTGGTTCATCTACACTCAACCCACCTGCGGAAGCGACGTAGGAATCTAATTTTGAGATGGGAATACCTACCCGTTTTTCTAAAACTGCCAGTATTTGCACGAGGCGGTTGTAGTCTACACCTGTGGTTGAACGACGCGGTGAGGCATAGCTGGTAGGACTTACCAAAGCCTGCAACTCGACAACAATGGGACGAGTTCCTTCGCAGGCGACAACAATGGCAGTACCGGGGGCTGGTTCATCACGATTGCCTAAAAATAACTCCGAGGGGTTGGGGACTTCTCGTAGTCCATTATCCACCATTTCAAAAATACCGATTTCGTGAGTTGCGCCAAAACGGTTTTTCACCGTCCGTAATAACCGATGGGAGGCAAAGCGATCGCCTTCAAAATACAACACTGTATCTACTAAGTGTTCTAACACTTTGGGTCCGGCAATTGCGCCTTCTTTGGTGACGTGTCCCACAATTAACATGGTGATATCCTCGTGCTTCGCCACCTTCATCAAAGCCGCCGTGCATTCCCTCACCTGCGCCACCGAACCAGGAGCAGACGTGAGTGCCGGAAAAAACACTGTTTGAATACTGTCAATCACTGCAACGTTCGGTTTGAGTGAGTCAATTTCCCGGAGAATTTCTTCTAAATCTGTCTCTGGTAATATGTATAAATCAGCACCTTGAGTTTCCGATTTTTTGGCATGCACTGTTTCAAGTGTTACTTCACTACTCCCGTTTTCTTCTGATTCCACTCGTTTCGCCACGCCCAAGCGAGAAGCTCTCAGTTTCACCTGTTGTCCTGATTCTTCTCCGGAAATATAAAGGATACGGTATCTCTGTGCTAGCTCATTTGATACTTGCAATAATAAAGTAGATTTGCCGATCCCCGGATCGCCGCCAATCAGTACCATAGAACCGGGAACGACTCCGCCGCCCAGTACGCGATCGAGTTCGCCATAGCCAGAAGCCCAACGAGTCACCTGGCGATCGCTAATTTGGTCAAAAGTCAGAGAGGCTCGTGCCTTAGGTGGTTTACTTGGAGCTTTGCCGTTATTTTGCTGGGCGTGCCAACTACCCACGCCTCGAGATGGTATATCTGTAGATGATTGGATGGCAAGCTGTTCTTCTAGAGAATTGTACGTGCCGCAATTTGGACACTTACCGAACCATTGGGGAGATTCGGCTGCACATTCGTTACAAACGTAAGAGGTTTTTGGCTTTGCCATTCTTAATCTTATTAATTAATCTTAATTTTTACTTAATTCTTTAAAGAAACTGAAATCCAATCATGACAGTAAATGTATGTTTTTCCCATTTAATTTGTGGAATGATATCTTAATAATATGGTAGTAAAACTTAATCAGGAAAAATTTCAGTTAAGGAGCGTTGATAAAATTGGAAAACCATAAAGAAAAAATTCTGGTGGTAGACGACGAAGCCAGCATTCGTCGAATTTTGGAAACGCGCCTTTCCATGATTGGCTATGATGTCGTGACGGCTGGCGATGGAGAGGAAGCTTTGGAGACTTTTCGCAAAGCTGAACCTGATTTGGTCGTTTTAGATGTGATGATGCCAAAGCTAGATGGCTATGGCGTGTGTCAGGAGTTACGAAAGGAATCTGATGTCCCTATAATTATGTTAACAGCGTTAGGGGACGTTGCCGATCGGATTACTGGTCTGGAGTTAGGTGCTGATGATTACGTTGTTAAACCATTTTCCCCTAAAGAGTTAGAAGCCCGTATTCGTTCAGTACTGCGGCGAGTCGATAAAACTGGCGCTTCTGGTATTCCCAGTTCGGGAGTCATTCACGTCAGCAGTATTAAAATTGATACCAACAAGCGGCAAGTCTACA
The DNA here is from genome assembly GCA_964657295.1 of Iningainema sp. GTDB lineage: Bacteria > Cyanobacteriota > Cyanobacteriia > Cyanobacteriales > Nostocaceae > Rhizonema. The sequence continues at coordinate 2,926 of CAZZVG010000756.1, forward strand.
AGGGTGACGAACGTATTCGGTTAACAGGTATGGAGTTTAGCTTGCTGGAGTTGCTTGTCAGCCGTTCTGGAGAAGCTTTTTCCCGTTCGGAAATCTTGCAAGAAGTCTGGGGCTACACACCTGAACGCCATGTCGATACCCGTGTCGTAGATGTACATATATCTCGTCTGCGAGCAAAGTTGGAGGATGATCCCAGTAACCCGGAATTGATTCTGACTGCTCGAGGGACAGGATATTTATTTCAACGGATTATTGAACCTGGAGAGGAATGAGGATTGAGTGGGTCGTGGTTTAATCCACGCGTATATTTTCGCTCCTCCCGAGATGTTCTCAAACCCGCTCGTACAGGAGTGAAAAGCGAATTCATAATTCCTAGTTCTCAAATATGGCTAAAACTGATACCAATCGAGTTTTACGGCGTCTACCGCTCGTTGTTGGCGGGTTGGGGGCAATCCTTTTAATGATAAATCGGTTGCTCACACCAGCATTAACTGACTCCCAAGCACGTGGGGATGCATTGGGTGTGATTTTAAGTGCAGTCTTAATTTTGACAGGTTTAATTTGGCAGCAAGTACAGCCACGATTGCCTGATGCTGTAGAACTAACAGGAATTGAAGGTTTCGTGCTTGCTCCTGACTTGCCAGAAGCGATAAAAATTGAGCTAGCTTGGGCATCGCATTTATTATTAACCAATACAGTCACGCGATCGCTTGTCGTGTTTCATTCAGGTAACGTTTTGTTACGTCGCGGCATTCTCGGTGCCAAATCCGTTGTTGTACCGGGAGCAATTTTAAACCGGGTACTAGAAAAACAAAAGCCGATTTATTTAGTTGATCTCAAAGTATATCCGGGAGCAATTGAATTTGATTATTTGCCAGACAACACTCAAGGAGTAATTTGTCAACCAATTGGCAAGCAAGGTGTCCTGATTTTGGGAGCAAATGCTCCTCGAAGTTATACGAAGCAAGATGAAAACTGGATTGCAGGAATTGCGGATAAATTAGCTGTTACTTTAAATGAGGGAGTGGAGAGTACCGAAAAAGGCAAAAGTTAAAAGTTAAAAGGCAAAAGAAAGAAAAAGAAAAAACGGTTTCGAGCCGCCCAAATCGATGGAAAATCAAAAAATATTTTTTTTCGAGACACATAGTGCGAGCAAAAAAGGTG
>CAZZVG010000757.1:0-4085 GCA_964657295.1 Iningainema sp.
AAAGTGATGAGGCGATCGCACAACTGGTTATCTTGAAGACTAGAGCGATCGCACCCATAGAAAAAACCCCCACAGTTACGCAACAGGCACAGTGTACAGACTTTCTTGACAAACGGGTCAAGTGGGAAGAAAGACGAGTCCGTATACTGCTAAGGTGGTTTAGGAAAGGCTCACGCGCTCGTTGCGAAGGAAGAAAAGTGAGTAAGGTGGGCAATGCCCACCTTTAAGGAACCGCAGAGGAGGTTCGGCAAAATGATGGAAAAAGTAGTTTTTAAAAGAGAGTTGCAGATTCGTTGGGTGAGTGTAATTGCTGATACAATGATTTGGAGGCGATCGTCAACGGCTCAGACTATTCCCTCAAAAGAATTATGAAACTTTCCTGTGTGAAATGTTGAGCGTGAGTCAGCACTTCGGTCAGTCCTAGCTGCCTCATGGTGTACTTGGAAATGCAATCTGTGAGACTGTATTCAACTTGCTGATGCCATGCGTCACTTGAATTCAAAAGCGCTACCCAATAAAAAGTATCTGCAAATACTGTTCTCATGCTTCTTTTTTAGGTGTCCCATATATGTAATGGTCGTGCTGTTGGGCACCATCCTGAGGTAATTCATTGAGAACTTCATCAGGAATATTCGTGAGAATTTCGCGACTCCACTTCCCAGATGGGTTTATGTTGCTGATGTTGAGTTTCATTCACTGGCGATGTTTCTAAATACTGTTTGATCGCACTTTGCAGGTTGGCGATCGCCTCCATGAAGGAAAGCCCTTGAGAAGGAACATCTTGCAGTTCAGGAGAATAAGCAGAATATCCATTTTCGTCTTTTTCGATAATGATGTTAACTCGCCCAGACATTTAACTCCTGTACGTTCGCCTATTTGTTTTCCATTATGCTGTGTTGGAGGCTAACTTTCAAAAACAATTTTCCAGACTGCACCACGGATGGCAAGCTTTTTCAGGGTTGACATAATTTCTTTGTTGGAGTGAGTCAGATTGAAACTCCCCACGGATAAATCCGGGGGATTCTTAAGGAGTCCAAAAATGAACCCGTAATTCGTAATATCAATTAGGAATTATTTGGTCTAGCTAGTTACCGGCAGCTGATAGTTATACTGTACATTCTGAGAGTTCTCTTGGCTATGTTGGAACAGATTGACTAATTTGCTTGCTTCTTGTTCAACATTGTAATGCGCTTTCACAAGGGTAGCTCCGTCTTTACCCATTTGCTCCAGATTCTCAAGAGGAAGTTGCAGAACCTCAAGCATCACTTCTGTCAAAGCTTCCACCGAACCTGATGGTATGAGCCACCCGTTGACTCCAGGCTTAACCAGTTCCGGAATTCCAGCAACATAGGTGCTAATCACTGGACGCTGCAGAGCCAATGCTTCCATGATCACTACAGGTAGACCTTCTGCAAAGCTAGGCTGAATCAAAGCGCGAGAATTCATCACATATTTTTGCACCTCCGCACCACTAACCCAACCAGTAATCTTTACTTGCTCCTCAAGACCGTAGTCTTTGATTAAAGTTTCGATTTCCGGTTTTAAAGGACCCTCACCAACCAAAGTCAAATTACACTGCAAACCAAGATTTGCTAATTGGCTGACTGCTTCTACCAGCAGCAGTTGCCCTTTTTCTTCACAAAGCCGACCAACGCACACTAAGTTAGGCTCGGATGGGATCTTTGTTGTGGGCTGGTTGAAAAAATGATTGTCTACACCACAGTGAATCAGATGGATCTTTTGCCACTGCTGGTGGTCACACCACCGATAAAGCTGACCTTTACTAAAAGAGCTAACGGTGACTACAAATGCAGCGCGATTTATTTTCTCAGTCAAAGCTAAACTTTCGGGTTCATCAAACTCGTATGGACCATGAACAGTAAAACTGTAGGGTGGTCCACCCATCGCCTGAGACAACATGGCTACAGTGGTTGGGTTGGTTCCGAAGTGAGCATGAAGGTGAGTAACCCCTGCGTTACGAAACCAACCTAGGAGTACGCAAGCTTCAGCTAAGTAGATGAGATGGTACAAAACCCCTCGCTCTGAAACCAAACCAATTTTGAGAGCTAACCATAGACCCGAAAGCCACTTAATTGGTCTAGCGATCGCAACGCCTAAGAGGTTAAACAGCAACCCGAAAATGCCGACACTCAAAACTACCAGAGTCTTCTTGAATTCCAGTTTGTCCTCTGGATCAACCAATTCAGATTCGCATTCTCGGATTGAGAAGCGCTCTACCGAAAGACCACAAGCCTCAACTGCCGCAATTTCACGCCGAATAAAGCTGTGACTTGGCTTTGGGTATTTATTAACTAGATACGCAATTTTCATCTTCACCTCAGATGCACCGTCAGAATTTCTGTCAATAAGATGCCTAACAAAACTGGCTTTTCTCAACAGTTTCGTACCCTTTTTTAAAGGTTTTTATCTCAAAGCAATTCCAATTTCTATCGGCTACTCAGTGCTGTAGCTGGCATCTAAAATTAATATTTCCTCTTCAAATGTAAAAATAATCTTTATCGAGAGAAAAATCAATTGATTGTGTAAAGTTTATCTTTAAATATCCCGCATATTTTTAAAGTTATTGTAAAGATAGAGTAAAAAGTCATGATTAATTGGAAAATTTATGAGTAACTAGCGTTGACATCAAACAAAAAATTATAGTCATGCTGCCCTTTATTTCAGGGCATAAACAGTCACCGTTATTGAGGAGAGTTACCTCAGATCTTGCACCAGTGTCTTGTTGCGAAAATCAAAGCCTAAAAAGCTTATGCTTACGTAGGGTGGGCACTGCCCACCAGCCCTCCCTATCGAAGGTGCAAGATGTCAGTTACTCCTTTCCCGTCATTAAATTACCATTAGCCAGCTAACATACATTTGTTCAATCATGGTGCCGTACTGCTGCGTCCTAACACACCCTACAAGATAGGTAATTTTCGCGCATCAGTTGTGAACATCTCTCCCTGGTAGACTTTGTCCATAAATCAAATAGGACAGATCTAGTTATTTGTGACAGTCTTATATTCAACTAGGGTGCGCTGCCTTTTTAGTAAGCGGGAAATGTGAAACTGGATCTGACCCTGCACTTGCGGGAATTTGCTTAACATGCAAGACAGGGAATAGAGGAGTGCATCCTCTGAGTTAAATCCTCGTTGCAAAGTATTCTGATAGACTTTGTAGCCTAAGACGGCATAACCCATTAACAGTAACAGTATGCTCAGACCCGAAGTTAACCATGCAGTCGCAATTGCTAGGAGGGGCAAAAGTAAACCCCAAAGCCAAATACTTCGGCTTTCTTTAACCCAATGCTTTTCAAGGCTGTGACCGTGTAACCAAGACCCTTCAGCATAAGCATGACCTCCACGAAGCGATCGCCTCCACCACTGACCAAAACGGGTGATTTGAGCATCATGCAATGTCATTTCCGCATCTATACGCAAAATTCTGCCACCTGCTTGACGCAATCGCACACACAATTCTGGTTCTTCCCCTGCAATCATATTCGGATTGAACCCTTTAACCTGCTTAAGTGCGCTAACACGCATCATGGCGTCGCCACCACACGCTTTCGCTTCACCAACAGGAGTATCCCACTCCAAATCGCACAAGCGATTATAGATCGAGTTGTTCGGGAATTCTTCCCGCCGCCGACCACATACAACGACAACATCTGGTTGGACAATCAATTCATGGGCTGCACGTTCCAACCATCCCTCTGTGACCTGACAGTCCCCATCCACAAATTGGACAAATTCCGTACTTGGTTCTACAAGTAATAGATATTCAAACCCTGCATTTCTAGCACGAGCTGCAGTAAATGGAATAGATAAATCTAGATCTACTACATGAACACCTAGAGAGCGTCCTAACTCTACACTACTATCTGTTGAGCCTGAATCTACATACACAATTGTTATTCCTTCGCCCAACACTGATAGCAAACACTTATGCAGACGGCTGCCTTCATTTCTGCCAATGACAACAACTCCGATTTGATGCACCTTTGACCTCCCGGGATGATCAATTATCTGAACTTGATATAACTGGTAACTGGTAATTAGGAAAAAGGTAAATTCAAGATTTCT
>CAZZVG010000758.1:0-4079 GCA_964657295.1 Iningainema sp.
CCAAAATCAAGATAAAATTGTTTCTCGTACTTTCCCAGAACTAACTCTGACAGTCGAGCAGCTTTTGGCAGCATGATAGAGTCTGGCAATTCTTCCCGACGTTGCTGATAATAGTTTTAGAGCTAATAATTCAAGAGGTTTGATTGTGGTCTTTGCTCAAACCAATCCCCGAGATGTAATGACAACTCGCCTCACATTAGACGAGTATCGGGCGATGGCACAAACCAACTTAGAACGCCATGAATACCGCAACGGAGAGATTATTACTATGCCGACCATGTGAGGCATTGAAAATACACATATCATATTTAATAAATTATGTCAATGCGTAAGTCCTAGAAATTTTGGATGCTAGCTCTATTTCCGCGCCAGGGATACTACAGTGATTCATCCCTGCTTTTGTTGGATTGAGATGAAGAGTGAAAGGCATGTTTTTCTTAAACTAGTTTTTTATTGGGGGGTTAGACCCCCTATTCGCCATCTGTATCCTCTAAGAGAGATCCATAAAAATAAATATCCAGCCGTCAATCTAGATCTCTAGTCGTAGTCGCAATATTCAGACATACGGCTGGATATTTATTTACTGGCAAGTGCCTAAGAAGTCGGGGATCTTGTTTTTCGTTTTCTATTGGCTTCGCTAAAATTTTACCTTTAGAGACGGTTTCCGAGAATAAATGAGTATTTGTTACTAAACTCTATTGAAAGTTTAGCCGTTTTACAAAAAAAATTGTTTACAAAACTAAAATATGCTTCATATAATGTAATGAAAACTGCAACAAAGCAAAATGTTGATTGAAGATGAATACCATTGAATATCCTTGGCTAACAGCCATAATCGTGTTACCACTGGTTGCTGCTGCAGCCATCCCCTTGATTCCCGATAAAGAAGGTAGAACCGTCCGGTGGTACACTTTGGGAGTTGCGATTGCGGACTTTGCGCTGATGGTTTATGCCTTTTGGCAAAGTTACGATTTTCACAACAATGCCTTCCAACTGGTTGAAAGCTATCCTTGGGTTCCGCAGTTAGGTTTAAATTGGTCTGTAGCGGTGGATGGATTGTCAATGCCGCTATTACTCCTAACAGGCTTAATAAATACACTCGCAGTATTCGCGGCTTGGAAAGTAACCAACAAGCCGCGATTATTTTATGGTTTGATGCTAGCGATGTACAGCGCTCAAATTGGCGTGTTTGTCGCTCAAGACTTGCTGTTATTTTTCATCATGTGGGAAATAGAGTTGGTGCCAGTGTACCTGCTAATTTCCATCTGGGGAGGTGAAAAGCGTGCTTATGCCGCTACGAAGTTCATTCTTTACACCGCTGCTGCCTCACTGTTTATTCTGGTGGCAGCTTTTGCAATGGCATTCAGTGGAGATACTGTCACCTTTGATATGGCAACTTTGGGAATGAAGCAATACCCCAAAGTCTTTGAACTGCTTGTTTATGCAGGTTTCTTAATTGCCTTTGGTGTCAAGCTGCCGATTTTCCCCCTGCACACTTGGCTACCCGATGCTCACGGTGAAGCTTCAGCACCTGTCTCCATGATTTTGGCTGGTGTGTTGTTAAAGATGGGTGGTTATGCGCTTATCCGGATCAACATGGAAATGTTAAGCGGTGCTCATGTTTTCTTCGCGCCAGTGCTGGCAGTTTTGGGTGTAGTCAACATTATTTACGGTGCTTGTTGCGCCTTTGCTCAAACCAACCTCAAACGACGCTTAGCATACTCCTCAATTGCTCACATGGGGTTTGTGCTGATTGGTATCGCCTCCTACACAGAACTTGGTATCAGTGGTGCGGTGCTTCAGATGGTTTCCCACGGTTTGATTGCGGCGGCGTTATTCTTCCTCTCTGGTGTGACTTACGAACGCACCCACACTTTAATGATGGATCAAATGAGTGGTATGGCAAAAGTCATGCCGAAAACTTTTGCACTATTTACTGTCGGTGCGATGGCTTCTCTGGCGTTACCTGGAATGAGTGGCTTCGTCGGCGAGTTAATGGTGTTTCTCGGTATTGCCACAAGTGATGTTTACAGTTCTAGTTTCAAGGTTGTCGTCGTGCTGCTGAGTGCGGTTGGCTTGATTTTGACTCCAATTTATCTCCTGTCGATGCTGCGTCAAGTGTTCTATGGCAAGCAAGAGGAAAATTTAGTCCTGGATGGGTTAGTTCAAGATCTCAAACCCCGCGAAATGTTCATTGCTGCATGTCTGTTAATTCCCATCGTCGGCATTGGCTTGTATCCTAAATTGGTGACGCAGACTTATGATCTGACAACAGTTGCAATCGCCTCTCATGTTCGCCAAGTGCTACCAGTTATTGCTCATGAGCAAGAGTCAAGTTTATATTCCCGTATTTTTACGCATCCAACACTGGCTGATTCTCAAGTCTCCAGTCTAGTTGATATAGCTGAATAAATATTTGTTATATCGTGTTCGCTTAAATACTATCATATCAGATCCCCGACTTCTTTAAGAAGTCGGGGATCTTGTTTTTGTCTATCTCCGTTGCCTTTCAACAGTGATAATTTGCTTGATTTGCGAAGCATGTTGCGGCAAATCCTTGGTGCTGGTTTGTTCTGCTTCTAAGTTACTCAATTGAGTCAACAAGTTTAAACTGAAAGCTTTATTTTGAGGGTCTTGGAGTGCTAAAGATAGCGCATCATACCATAATCCGGCTTCAGCGTATAGATCTGCTTGTTTGATAATTTCTTTTGTTTGCGAAAGTGCATCTTTCAAACGAGGTGGGATTGCAACAACTTCAATAACAGCCTTGGCAACTAAATCCTCTGAGGGGTAATTTGGATTGCATAAAAGGGCAATTTGCCAGAGATACTTCTGCCCAACAGACAAGCTGAATTTTTCTTTGGCGAGAGAGAGTTTCATAATTCCTGATGAACTCTGCAATTGAATTTTTTTAATGAGCTTGCCTTTACCACTGACACCATACTCGTAAAGACTAAATTCCATTTCATGGGGTTCAGCATCTGGCACAAACCAAACAAATGTGGGTTGAGAAGAAACAGTTTGCCCAAAATGACTAAGCGGAGCCAGCACTGTTAGGGTTGTCTGTGCTGTACCAATGCATCCGTTAGTTCTGGTACTGTTTGAACCTGTAGGACTTTTTGGTCTAGAAGGGTTTGTAGGTGATTTGTAAGCTGCAAAGGTTGTAGTTGGAACCAATAAAAACAGGGTTAAAATACAGCTAGTTAGCGATCGCTGCCTACAGGATTTTGTATTCATAATTACTGGTTTGCAATGACAGACTGTAATTATGCTACAGGTTCAAAGGCTCCTATTATGAAGTTAGTAGCAACCAACATCATAGTCTGCTAGCTTCACATATCGCCCCTGAAGTTTGAATTGCCCCCAAAGCAAGAGGTAGGTCGAAGCTTATTGATATTATGCTACATTTGATGATATCAAAGAACTTGTAGATCGTAGATGATTCACATCAGACTTGATCTAACCAAGCCAGCAAATCAGCCAAACTGGTAAAATCTAACAGTGCTTCGCTTAAATCTTCGAGAACAAGCAATGGTAAACCAGAAATTCGCGCTACTATTTCATCAGAGAGTTTCTGCCCAATCCGCTTACTCATCAGCCGAATAATGAGGTTAGCTGCCTCTTCGTGTCGTCCTTCTTCCTTAATTTCCCGGTACACTCGCGTTTGCTGTAGTGTTATCCCTAACATAGACTCTACCTCCCTTTGGCTCAATTGTGTAAATTTGTACACCATGATCGTCGTCACCATCTCTATTATGGCGTGACTTGAGGTGGTTGGTACTTCTTGACGAGTTCTTGTTAACAAATACCTTGCTTCTTCTGGTGCTTGACTCTCCTCTATGGTAGTGAGTACCATCAGCGCTACCCATAACGGTAAGGAGCGAATATTTCCCAACTCATCCAAATACAACCGATGCACTTGGTTTCCGTTGAGTAATGAACGATGAGGATGAATATCGCTTTGTTCAATACTGCGCGTTGGGTAAATGATCACTGCTTGCCAATCACTGAATCTAGCACGGTTGCGATAAAAATATAACGAAGATTCTGCAAATACCCTTTCGTAAAGTTGTTCATCT
>CAZZVG010000759.1:0-4077 GCA_964657295.1 Iningainema sp.
ATCAACCATTAACAATTAACCACCAACACTATTGTTAAGTAATTATCCGAACTTGATATTACTTATCTCAAGCAGTCGTTCATCCTCCGACATGGATGCCAGGACGCTGCTCGGGATTTTTCTCAGCCCGCCGCAGCACTTCACGGGTAACCACAGCAATATCGCCCTCACCAAACAAAATAAAACGTAGTAAGTAATCCATCGGGTTGCCTTCTGGCCAGTTAAAATAGGCCTGTGGGATTTTACCGGTCAAATCGCGAAGATGTAGAAGTATGGCCGCAATCGTGTTAGGGACGGCTGCACTCTCAGCACGCAGAATTCGGTAGTCACCAACTTCCAACCCTTTGATTCTGACAATATTTTCAAATTCCGAAGCGTCGGATACCAGAATCTCTAGAAAGAGGATGGGATCGGTAAGCGGAATATGGTTATCATCGCGCATATCTTGCGCCTTTAAATCATACTCCCGTACATCACCCTCATTCAATCGATTGGCAATCAGTCGGATTGCACCTTGGCTTTCTTCGATGAAGCGACAAGCATTTTCGTCCATATCGATCCGCTCTACTCGTAGTTCGAGCGATCGCCACAGGCGGGAACCCAGCGAGGTGAGAATGATAGCACTGATGAAGATGGCTGCAATTTTAATCCCCTCAGGCCTCTCAATGATATTAACAATAGTCGTATAAAGAAACACCAGCGTGATGATTCCGAAAGCGAGTGTTCCGCGTTTTGATCTGTGGCGATGAATTGATAGAGTCACGGCAAATGCAGCTGAGGTGATTAATACAAGTACACCAGTGGCGTAAGCCCCACCCTGAGCTTCCACATCAGCCCGGAAAACAATTGTGACGATAAAGGAAACAATTGTATAGACTAGCACTAGAGGTCGCGAAGCCCGTGCCCATGTCGGTGCCATACCATAGCGCGGCAGGTAGCGGGGCAAGATGTTGAGAAGCCCTGCCATTGCCGATGCACCTGCAAACCAGAGAATACCAATAGTACTCAAATCATAAATTGTGCCAAAGCCATCACCTAGATACTGATGTGCCAAATAGGCGAGAGCACGTCCATTGGCTTTGCCCCCTGTTTTAAATTCTGCTGCTGGAATTAGTATAGTTGTGATAAAGCTGCTGGCAATCAAAAAGAAGCTCATGAGCACGGCAGCAGCAGTCAGCAACTTACGTGTATTGCGAATACGTCCCTTAGGTTGTTCGGGAGTGTCGCTACTGCTACCCCGCACAAGAGGCATCACAGTTACACCAGTCTCAAAGCCAGACAATCCTAAAGCTAGTTTTGGGAATACCAACAGGGCTATGCCCAGCAAGCTCAAAGGGTTTTGATGGTTGGCAAAAAGAGCAGTCTGCCAGTTAGCGATCGCAGATGGTTGATTCAAGATATGATACGAACCGACGCCAATCACAATGAAATTCAACAGTAAATAGACGACAACCAGAAAAACTGCAATATTGATCGCTTCTCGGAAACCTTTGAGGAAAACTGCGGCTAGCAATACCACTAAGAATAGGGTAATACTAATCTGCTGATTGTGAAGCAAGCTTGGCACCAACGGATTTTCGATAATATGGGCAGTCGCATCAGCCGCCGAGAGGGTAATAGTAATGATGAAATCGGTTGCCACAAAACCGAGCAGGCAGAGCACGAATATTTTGCCTTGCCACCAGGGGAGCAAGTGTTCCAGCATAGCAATAGATCCTTCGCCTTGAGAACTTCTGCCAGCAACGCGCCGATAGATGGGCAATGCTCCAAAAAGTGTCAGCAGAACCAGAATGAGGGTGGCAAAGGGAGAAACAGCCCCTGCTGCCAGTGCGGCAATACCGGGTTGATAGCCCAGTGTCGAGAAATAATCTACACCCGTGAGGCACATAACCCGCCACCAAGGATGGTTGCTGTGTTGTTCTTCTTTAGAGTTAGTTCCTTCATTCCGATTGCTCTTTTCTTCGAGCAACCAGTTGATGAACTTTCTGCCTAGCCCTTGTGTTGGAGGTTTAGCCATCAAACGCTACTCCTAGCTATATTGATCGTGATTAGTCAGGCGGGCGTGCAACTCAAGCTTTTTTGATTGTGCGGAAATTTTGCGGTGTCGGTTCAAGTCAGTCAGTGTTTCGTCATAGTGTTGCAGCTGTCGGTAAACAGAAACTGCAACTCTACGGGGAGCTGCTGCCCCTGTCTGCCGAACGCTATTGCCTACGGATGTAATTCACTCTTTGTGAAATTCGCTCTCTTAGCTAATTGCTCTTACCTTTATTTTGAAGTAATTTCTTAGCAATAAGAGCGCCTATGACAACTCCACCAACCGCTTCTACAGTAGTTCGTACCGTTTGCTTGCCTTCCTCAGAATTTAAGTAGCGGTCAAAAACTTCATCCTTGAGCCATTCCGTAGTAACTTTGAAGTCATGAGGTAAACTCGGTAACATTTCTAAGTAAGTTGCTTGACGAATTAAGTGACCGTTTCTGCCGATAATTTCGTAACGGTCAAAGATGTTAGCAACACTCTCTTCTATCCCTAATTTCATCAGAGTACCACGAAGATGAACTTGAGCGGGCTTGAGCTGATGGCCAACAACCAGAGATTTAAGATTGTGAGCGATCGCTGCAGCTTGTTGATATGCCACTTGGGCTGTTGCTGGTAAGGATTCACCACCTTGTTGCACTGCACAATCACCAGCAGCAAAGACTTCGGGATAGTCGAGTAATTGTAATGTGGGTGTCACTTGCAAACGTCCATGGCGATCGCGGTGTTCTTTTGGCACTGATAAGTCTTTAATCAACGGATTCATCGCTGTGCCAGCCGTCCAAATTACCGTAGAAGCTGGTAGTATTTCCGACTTCCCATGGCGCGTATACTCAACTGCATCAGCACGAACGGCACTCACCTTTGCTCCTAAAAGTAGCTCTACTGGCACAGCACGTTTAAGCATTGCTTGCAAGGCCGTGCTACGCAGATTTACATTCACGTCTCCTTCAAGGATCTGCTCTCCATGATTGAGCAGCACAACCTGAATCTCTCGCGAATTGCCGCCCAACCCCTCATACCAATGAGGCAGCAAATCAGCCAAAGTACAAGTCATCTCAACACCCGTAGGTCCACCACCTACAATCACGAATGTTAGCAGATGGCGGCGTTGTTCTGTATCTCGGGTTTGACGGGCTTGTTGCAGGCGATCATGTAATTGTCGCTCAATAGCTTGCACCTCACTTGCCGTCCGCAAAGGCAAACTGTGTTCTTTCGCACCTTCAACCCCAGAATAGCTCGTGACACTACCTAAAGCCAAAACCAAGTTACTATACTTGTAGCTACCTGAAGTTAATTTGATTTCCTTCTGCTGGATGTCAATCGATTCTACGGAATCCTGAATAAAAACGACACCAGTATGTTTAAGTAATTCCTCATAGGGCGGACAAACTTCGTCTGCACTCATCTCACCCGTGCAATACTCATAGAGTAAGGGCTTAAAGGAAAATCGGTCCTCTCGATCAATCAGGATAACTGAGCGAGGATAGTGTTGATGACTTAAGTATAAGGCTGTAAACAACCCTGTAAAGCCACCGCCAAGGATCAGAGTTTGGTTAATGGTATTTGTCATGCACCTGTTCCGGCTCGTTTGTTGATATATTTACAATTGTATAAAATTAATTTTGAGCGCTGACGTTAGTCAAAAGTTTCTGACGAGTGCTTACGACTTTTGTAAACATGATCATATAAAGTCCCGCACAGTTGAAATCAAGCGACCATTCAAACAGGCAGTTAACTGCTGAGTATTAACAGTTAACACTCAGCAGTTACCACTATGAAACTAATTTCTCCCCAACCATTTCTGACCGTTCAAGCGCTGCACCAATCCATATACCATCAAATCAAGTGAGACTTTACGCTCATCAATCAAGAAGGACTCCAGAGTGCTGGGCTTTTTGCCTTCATGACAAGAAAAAGCCTTTTTTCCTTGAATATCTTCTTCCGGAAAATACAGGTTGAACTGGCGCAAACCATTTTGCCAACTCCCCATGATTTGCCAGCATTCTTCAGTTTTTTCAAAGCCAACGATAGGCACCTTT
>CAZZVG010000760.1:0-4077 GCA_964657295.1 Iningainema sp.
CTTGGAAAAGTTGTTGCTGAAGCTAGATTTTGAGCAAGTTAGGCAAAAAGGAAAGGTAGTCATGTTTTTTACAGACATCCTGATGGGAGAACGACTACAGTTCCCAATCACCCTGGTAGAGACATTGCTCGTCCACTGATACGAGAAATCCTTAGAGAAATTGAGTTAAGTCCAGACCAATTCTCACAAGAGCTAGAAAATTTATAACTGCCGAATTCTTTTAACTGAAATTGTTAAATTAATTATTTATAACTATTGATTTTTGAATTCTCCTCCTGACTACTATAGAAAGTAGTTGATCGCGCAAAGTTTGTGGGGTTGTAGTCAGGGCTAAAGCCCTGAGTTAAGAACTCTTCGTGCTCTTACTACAAACTCCTCAAAGTTAAAGACTACTTGGATTAGGTTTTTGCCAAACCAAGCACGTTGCCAATAGAACGAGCCAGATTTTGTGGTTCCATTGCATCCATGACAGCTGTTGGTTCATAACCGCAGTGCACCATGCAATCTGTACACTTAGGATTGCCACTCTTGTGACCGTATTGACTCCAATCAGTTTTGTCCAAAAGTTCTTTAAAGGTAGCGTAATGACCTTCGTTCATCAAGTAGCAAGGCTTTTGCCAACCGAGAACGCTATAACTAGGACTACCCCAAGGAGTACATTCGTAATCTTTTTCACCCGTTAGAAAATCTAAAAAGAACGGACTGTGATTGAAGTTCCAATTTTTTTTGCCAGCTTTGAAGGGGGTAAGAATTTCGCGGAAAAGGGCGCGTGTCTGTTCGCGCATGAGAAAACTTTCTTGATCTGGTGCCCATTCGTAGCTGTAACCAGGGGAAACTGTAATGCCGTCAGTGTTGAGTGTGCCGAGAAAGTCAAAGAACTCCTGCATTTTGTGTGGATCGACACCCTCGAAGATGGTTGTGTTAGTCACAACACGAAAACCTTTGGCTTTAGCAGCGCGAATAGCTTGAACGGCAGTATCAAAAACACCTTTGCGATCAACACACTTATCGTGCAATTCCCGCCACCCATCTAGATGTACGTTAAAAGTCAGATAAGGGGAAGGTTTAAATTTACTCAGGCTTTTTTCTAGCAACAAGGCATTGGTACATAGATAAATGATTTTTTTACGTTGCACCAATCCCCTGACAATTTCATCTATTTGGGGATGCAGTAGGGGTTCTCCTCCAGGAATGGAAACAACAGGCGCACCACACTCATCGACTGCTGCAAAGCACTGTTCTGGAGTTAGATTTTGTACCAGTACTTCTTTAGGATGCTGGATTTTACCACAACCAACACAGGCAAGATTACACCGGAACAGAGGTTCTAACATCAAGACTAAGGGAAAACGTTTCCGGCCTAAAAGACGTTGGGTAACCAGATATTTCCCGACTTCCAAAACTTGTTGTACGTGTATTGCCATCGCTCTTATCACTCCTGTTTTGTTATTTGTTGGTTGTTGATTGTTAATTGTTGATTATTAAAAATTGTCATTAACCATTAACCATTAACCACTAACACTTCCCTTGACATATCCTTGAGTCACAAACCAATCTACAGCATCTTGCAGTGCTATCTTCAAAGGAGATTGTGGGAGATTCAATTCTCTAACTGCCTTTGAAGGATTGTAGTACATGGGTTGCATTGCCATACGCACGCCATCTAAGGGAACGGATGGTGGTTTACCAAGTGGTGCGAGAATTTTTTCATCAACCCAAGCAACGCTTAAAGGTAACCAGGCAGGTACAGCTTGTTGGGGCGCACTTAAACCTGTTATCTGAGCGAGTTGATCGAGTAGTTGCTTGAGAGTTAGGTTTTGGTGTCCCAAAATGTAGCGATCGCCCGACTTTCCTCGTTGTAAAGCCAGTAAATGCCCCCACGCGACATCACGTACATCAATGAAATTTAGTCCAGTGTCCATATACACGGGCATTTCTCGGCGCAAAAACCTCAGTATAATATCTCCCCCAGTTGGGGTAGGTTTGATATCCATTGGACCAATGGGAGTACTGGGATTGACCACAACAACCTCTTGACCGGCTAAAGCGGCCTGCATAGCTTCACGTTCACCCAAGAAC
The DNA here is from genome assembly GCA_964657295.1 of Iningainema sp. Taxonomy (GTDB): domain Bacteria; phylum Cyanobacteriota; class Cyanobacteriia; order Cyanobacteriales; family Nostocaceae; genus Rhizonema. The sequence continues at coordinate 2,080 of CAZZVG010000760.1, forward strand.
TTAGACTGCTTGTAGTAACCAATAAGTTCCTCTAAAGCACTTTGATGTGTTTCATCTACGACCAAACCTGCTTTACCCACCCCAATGGCAGCAACCGAACTGGTATAAATAGTGCGTTCAATTCCCGCTTTCTGCGCGGATGCCAATACATTGCGCGTACCGAGAACATTGTGACGGTAAAGCGCTTCTTGGTCTTTCTGCCAAAGCGAATAATGAGCAGCGACATGAAACAGATACCGACAACCTACCATCTGCTGCCATAAATCTGGGTCATTCAGGTCGCCTGTCACAATTTCAACATCTAATTTTTGCAGGTTTTCCAATCTGCTGTTGGTACGTACTAGTGCTTTTACGGTATATCCTTCTTGCACTAGTAACTGTACCAAGTTAGCTCCAACAAAACCCGTACCGCCTGTGACGAAAACCCTTCTAAATTTTGGATCAATCAACGTCAGATTTCCCTTATTTTTTATCTAAAAATTCTGCTCTATGGTGTTTTAAACTGAGACATCTTAAATCATTGATACTAGCCTTGACAGCTTTTACTTACAAACTTTTATCACACCCCAATTTTATAATTGAGTGTATGTTCGTCACCGGGCAGTCCGCGAAAACCCCAATTGTGCTTTGGCGTTTCAAAGATAGTCATTTCTAAATCTTGGGGTGAAATGCTGAGTTCTTGCTGCCCACCTCTAAACAATTATCATTCTCGCTGAACTTTTTTATAAGTCCTTAGAGGTATTGACAAAAAGTACATAGCTTTATTCTATTACTGATGGTCTAGTCCTTATTCTGCATAGTTTAGAGCTTTTCTTCGTGCCATTCGGGCATGATCAACGCCAGGTTTCTGCCATCGAGCGCGATAAGCTACCCGATACCTTTCATCGCCTTCCGCGCTTTCTCGATAAACCCGTCTGGGTCTTCCCGGTCAGCCAACTGCGCTTTCCACACCTTGGCCGCTAGTGTACCGACCTGTTTGTCTTGGGTTAACTTTATACTCTGGTTGCTTTGCTCGGACGCTGCCTTAAACACTCGAAATGGTCCTTGCCCTGATGTTACCGGCTCACTTACTTTGTATTGCTTCGCGTCGAGTTTCTCCCCAGTTGGCGATTGCGTCGCAACATCTAATCCACGTGTTCTCAGTTTCAAGAGAAAAGCGCGGCCGTGATAGCTAGTTATATTGTCGAACCACTTGTCGTCCGGTTTTTCCTTTAAGCCAGCCATGTTGTCTTTAATCGATTTATTGAATTGCGTCGCATAGATCGTCCGCAGCTCGTCGCTTTCTTCCATAGTACCCATGCTCTGGTTTTCTACCCCTGCAGCCGCTTTGCCCCCTCGGCTGTAACTTATGAATTTCTTGCTGAAACTTTCGGCGTACTCTGGTAGGTGTTCACTCGGTCCGACTTTCATGTCCAATACTATTCCGCGTTGCGTTCCGCCGATGTATGACTTCGTGACATCAACCATATTGTAAATGTACTCTTTGCTTGGGCCGTTTTTCGGGATTGCTTTGATCCACGCTTTCAGTAACTCCCGCGTGTCTCCGAGTATGGCCTTTGGGCTTTTCTCCGACTCTTCTTTCTCATCCTCTCCAAGCTGGGTGTGCAGGTCTATCACCGTGGCGTCTCCCGCTTCGATCCCCAAATCTTGATGCCCAGCTACTTTGCCATCGAATCGTAGTGTGTATATGTTTACTGAATGGCCGAGTGCTCGCCATGAGTAGATGTTGAATTTCTCCAAGGGCCGTAGTTCGATGTTTCCCAGCCATACGTAATTGATGATCAATCCTCTTGGCCCAGCTTTGGCTGCGGGCCCAGCTTCGACCACTGCCTCTTCCCTGCCTCGGTCGGGCTTCTCCTTACGCTTGAGTGGCACCGCTTTGCTCACCGCCGCCACCGCTTCTTCGTGAGCCTTTTCCACCGATTTCACGGCCACGCTGCTCTCCTCCTCCATCTTCAATGGCGCGGGTGGTGGTGCCATTTGCTCCGGTGGTGACCC
>CAZZVG010000761.1:0-404 GCA_964657295.1 Iningainema sp.
ATTATCAACGAAAAAGAGTGGTCTGCCATAACTGAATCAGAAGTAAAAGCAGCCATTGATGTTTGGATTGATGAAGGAGTGGAGCCTCAACAGGATAAGTAAATTTTGCTTGATAAATGATTGACGCTTATGATTCAGTCACCAAATTCGGTGGCTGTTTACCCGCAAAAATGGTATCAAAATTATCGAGAACCAAAAAGCTTTCTTGAGTCGGGGTTTCAAGCGTTGCTGTCCCAAAATGGCATAATTTATCATATTTCTAAATATAAAGAGCAGCGATCATTTGGTTCAGAAACCCGTTTTTTAAGGCTTGTTGAGCATAGTGTAAGATGTGAGCCTCCCCCAGGCAGCGATCGCATGTTCGTTTAAGTACTTATAAATAAAAGAGCATCTCGTAGTTGCGC
>CAZZVG010000761.1:414-4073 GCA_964657295.1 Iningainema sp.
AATTATGAGAGCGCTGAAGCGCAACTACAAACCTATTTGCTATTTAATAAATAATATCTCTTGGTAGTTAGGCCAGGGCCACAGATGAGCCGGGACTTCACCTTCAAGAGCATCCGCATATTTGCGCAGTTCATCCATCATCTGGCACAGTGTTTCGGCGCAGTGGTGCATGTGTTCAGAGAGTGTGGTGAAATTATGCGTGCCGATCGCATCGTCTAACTTTGTGACTAGATCCATCATTTGCTCTTTCAAACAAGCGACTGTTTTTACTTTTTCGTGTTCAAGCTTAGACTCAATATCGATTTGTTTGAGTTCAGTAATACGTGTAGAAAGTATTGACAAGTAATCGTCTACCGCAGGAGAAATCATCGTTTTTGCCATACGGCTCATGATCTTGGCCGCCATCTCAATTTCCTGAATGTACTGCTCTGTACACACATTAAAGAGGCTTTCCAGTTCAGAAGCAGACAGCACTCCCGTTCTTTCAAACAGTTCCTTAATAGACTCCTCTTTCAAGATTGGCAACGCATCAGCAGTGGTGCGCAAGTTCAACAGCCCTCGTTCAACGGCCTCTATGTGCCATTCTTTAGAGTAACCATTGCCACCAAAGATAATAGCGCTATGATTCTTCATGATTTCTTTGACAACAGCAATAGCAGCATCATCTGGCTCCATCTTGTTTGCCAACATTGCTTCTAACTGCTCGGCAACCCATGTGAGTGAATCAGCTAAAATTGTGTTCATGGCCATTAGCGGACCAGAAACTGATTGGTTAGATCCGACTGCCCGAAATTCAAAGCGGTTACCCGTGAAGGCAAAAGGCGAAGTGCGGTTGCGATCGCTCGGATCTCTGGCAATGTCTGGCAAGGTAGGTACACCAAAACTCATCATCCCACCAGGAGTAGAGCTGGGAACTTCTCCAAGCTTAATTTGGTTAAACACATTTTCTAGCTGTTGACCAAGGTAGACTGAAATAATCGCCGGAGGTGCTTCATTAGCACCAAGTCTATGATCGTTACTCGCAGTGGCCACCATAGTTCGCAGCAATGACCCATATTTGTGAACCCCGCGAATCACCGCTCCGCAAAACACCAAAAATTGCAGATTGGTATGAGGATTATCACCAGGATCAAGCAAATTGCCTTGAGTACTATTACCGACTGACCAGTTTACATGCTTTCCAGATCCGTTAATCCCCGCAAAAGGCTTTTCGTGTAGCAGACAGACGAAGCCGTGTTTCTTCGCAGTATTCTTGAGAATGGTCATCGTCATCTGCTGATGATCGCTAGCTAAGTTTGCCTCTTCAAAATAAGGGGCAATCTCAAACTGACAGGGGGCAACTTCGTTGTGTCGAGTTTTTGCCGGAATCCCCAATCGATACAAGGATTCTTCCACATCTTGCATAAAGACTTGGACGCGCTCTGGAATCGTTCCAAAATAGTGATCGTCAAATTGTTGCCCTTTGGCGGCAGGTTGTCCAAACAAAGTTCTCCCCGTCGGCAAGATGTCTAGACGGCTGTGGGCATGTTGAGCATCGATGAGGAAGTATTCTTGCTCTGCACCACAGCTAGAGTTAACGGTTGCCACTTCCGAATGCCCCAACAGTTTGAGCACTCGGGTTGCAGCTTTGCTCATCGCCGCATTAGAGCGAAGCAATGGCATTTTCTTGTCTAGGGCTTCCCCTGTCCAAGAAATGAACACCGTAGGGATGTACAAAGTCACCCCATTATCGGTTTCTCTCACATAAGCAGGGCTAGTAACATCCCATACAGTATAAGCACGGGCTTCAGATGTAGAGCGAAGACCACCATTGGGGAACGATGAACCATCCGGCTCCCCTTGTACTAGCGCTTTGCCACTAAATTCAGTGATTAACGATCCATCTGTTTGTACTGAGAAGAACCCATCATGCTTCTCAGCAGTGATGTTAGTCAGAGGATAAAAAATGTGAGCATAAAATGATGCGCCCTTAGAAATTGCCCAGTCTTTCATCGCTGTGGCAACGCTTTCTACTACAGACTTGTCCAGCTTACTACGCGTCTGAATAGTGTTCTTGATCGACTTAAATACATCTTTGGGCAGACGAATCTGCATCTCTCTAAGAGTAAATACGTCTGTTTTCCATAGTGTAAGTAAACTTTGCCGTGGTTGAATTTCAAATTTGTCCATACAGCGCTTCTCGCTTTAGTAAAATACAAACTGTGTGAAGGTAAACAAACATCTTCAGCAAAGTGCATATAGAATGAAAGTATATTTCATTCATTTTCACCAAAAAGTAGTTTATATATCCAAAGCGCCGGAGCGCTGTTAATTGACAGCGTTTAAACCTTATGCATGTTGATAACTAAAGTCAACCAATGTAGAGACGCTCTCTACAAGCGCCAAAAATTCCAAGCAAAAGACTGTTGTTTAATTTGTCTAGTCTAAGTTATACAAAATTTAGATGAACTTACTCTGCCTTAACAATGATTAACTAATTATGCGATCGCACAGGGTACTCTCAATCCAGTACACCTTGTTTATTGATGATGGCGATCGCACCTCCTATTGCACCCAAGAAATAAAGATGCTGCTTCACTCAGTGTCTTTATTCATTGATTCCCAAACTCGGTTAATGACTTTTTTGGTAAACACAGAGAAGTTTTTATTCATCATCCATTTATAATAACTTGGCTCTGCTTGAAAAGCTTCTATTAGCGTTTTCCCTTTATACTTACCAAAATTAAATATCTCTCTACCTTCTTCATCATAAACTACCTTTCCAGTAGGATCAAGCAAATTAATTGGTGTAAAGGCAGCTAAAGTTTCTAGATGATTTTTTATTGGATAAGATAGGTTTCCGTCTTTATCCTCGTAAGCTACATTTTCGTATCGTTGAAGTTGAGCTTTAAAAACTTCATAAGTAGCACGAGTATCATTTACTGCATCATGAGCGCCTACTAATTTTTCACCGCAGTAGAATTTGTAAGCGGCTCGTAAATTTCGCGGTTCCATTTTATGGAAAATAATCTGTACGTCAACAAAGTTTCTTCCTTCTAATTTAAAATCTATACCTGCACGTGAAAATTCTAATATCAGTAGAGGAATATCGAACCTATTAGAGTTATATCCAGCAAAGTCACTATCACCAATAAAATCAGCCAGGTTTTGAGCAATTTGAGGAAAGGTTGGTTCATTTTTTACATCTTCATCATAAATACCGTGGATCTTAGATACTTCAATGGGAATAGGAATAGTCGGATTAACTTTCCTTCCCGTTGGGATTTCTTTACCATCAGGCATTATTTTTAAGACTGCGATTTGAACAATTTTGTCATTCACTACATCTGTTCCTGTTGTCTCTAAATCAATAAATGCCAATGGACGTACTAAGTTTAGATTCATGTAATTTGTTTGAGAAAATAGAATTCCTTTTTCTCAATTTAACTCACCTATGTGCGCTAAGATATATTTCAAGCTTTTTAATTTTTAATTTTGCGGAAAGTCAGCTTTTTGTTGATGTGTGATAGTTAGGGTAGGGAAGGTGGGTTACAGGCTCGTCTTTTCCAAATTCATAATTATTAATATGTGCGGAATGTGGGTTATAGAGTTTTGTTCGTAGTTGTGGTAAGTGCGTACCCCTTCGGGGATGCCGCCTGCTCGCCAGCGCAACTACAAGC
>CAZZVG010000762.1:0-4072 GCA_964657295.1 Iningainema sp.
GGAGAGGGTGAGAAGAAATTCCATCGGTAATCTTACACTCAGCAAGGGGAGTAAAGAGCGATCGCCTACAGAATCGAGTTTAAACAAAGCTTACGTACAATAACAATATCACAAACTGATTTTCAAAGGAAATATTGACTTTGGAAGCATTCCATGAACGCCTTTTTGGGGAGTATTAACAACTTGCGTAATCCGAAAGTTGACAGCTAAACTACATAATACATAAGCTTCTTCTGATGATAAATTGGCAAAGCGTTCTAAGAAATTTATCATATTCTTTAAAGCTTTTTCGAGAGCTTCATCTAAAGTTGAAGCAAACCCCATTGTGATGATATCTGTAGGCGTCTCAGCAATTGGTGTTGTGAGTTGTAAATCCTTACGAACTTTGAGGTGAATAGTCCCGTTCATCGAAGTTTCAATTGCTGTCACATTAACTTCACCATCCCCTTGTGCTGAATGCCCATCACCGATAGAAAACAAAGCTCCAGTCACGAATACAGGCAAAAATATTTTAGAACCAGCTTGTAGTTCTCGGTTATCGATATTGCCACCATAGCACCCAGGAGGAATTGAGTTATGGAACGGTTCTGTTGAAGCGACTCCAAGAATACCAAAAAAGGGCTTGAGAGGAATTTTAATACCGCTGTTTGCTGGAAATTCTGCAATGTTATTTTCCAAATCGAGAGGAATAAATCTGAGAACAGGCTGATGAAACTGGTTTGGTAATGCTCCCCAACCTGCGCGAATAGCATTGAAGCCTACAGGTAAACTGGGTTTGATAGCTACTAATTCTACTTCCAACACATCCCCTGGTTCTGCCCCTCGCACATATATCGGTCCTGTCAGCAAATGAGGTCCCCCAGCACATTTCCTTTCTACAGGCAAATTTTCACAAATGTCAAGAAATTCGGGCGTGAGAAACTCGGGTGGTGCTTGCTGGTGAACATAGTACCCACTGTAAGTTTCTACATCTATTGTGTCACCAGAGTCAATGATCACTGCTGGTTTTAGATGCTGCGAGAAACCACCTAGATGCACTGTTTCCCTTGTGGCTTTGAGAATGCGATCGCTCATTGCTAAGTAAGACTGACAACTTAATGAATACTATAGCAATGTTCTGTCTCATTCTCAGAGACATCAAGAGAAATGATCTAGGGGACTCGCTGTGAAGTTTTTCCTGACAATGTAGTGTATTATTACCAAATAAACCCCGCTATAGTCAAAAGCGAGAATAAAAATGGAAATAATGCCTAAGCTGAAAACCTTGTTTACTGTTGTCATGGCGATCGCTGTTTTCATGGGACTCATAGCAGTCAAACCAGTTCAAGCAGTGACATTCGACTTCAAGTGGAAAGGTGATGCTGGTTATTCTGCTCAAGGCTCATTTAGCTACGATGAAACACAAAATACTTCAACAGTTACAGATAAGAATCTAGATTTTCTGAAGATTTCTTTTTTTGATACCAGTCATAATCTGTTAAAAACTTACATTAATATTGAAAATGGAAATGACAAAGGCATAACTTCATATTTGGAATTTAATTTCAACCCAATAACACAATCTTTATCCGGTGCTTTTGATGTTGGCGAAGGGAACCTGACTGGGGAAAATGATTTTTATTTGACAGGTGTGGTTAATTCTAATTTAGAATTAAGAAATTTGGATACAAATGTATTGGATAGCAACTCAGGAGTTCTCCGAGTAGAAAAAGCTGAGAGTTATCGGTAGCTGGGTTTTAAGTAATTTAACGTAGAAATATATTGTGATAATAGCCTATTGCATAGTCTAATACAGGGGAAATACGGATTTTAACCAATATTGGGAAGTGTAAATTTTACTTGTCATGCTCAACACTAATAAGTTAAATTGCTGGTCAAATACAAATAACTCAAATAAATCTAGAAATGAGCAGCAAGCACTCTGTCATATATTTAGGAACTGCAATTTTTGCTTTGTCTTCAGGAATATCAGTCCAAGCAGCGCAAGTAGAAGTCGGCATTTTTAAATTAGCACAAACTCCAGAGGCAAAGTGTCCTCAAAAAGCGTTTTTGACAGAACAGAATGCCCCTTACTATGAAGGAGGCTATACAATCAATGGTCAAGCAAAATTAGACTCCTTTGCAGGACCTTTTACAATCGCTTCTAGCGATCCATTTAGCGTTACTTGGGTAGCAACCTTAAAGCCTGCATATAGCAACTGTAAAGCAACTGGTCGCATTGTGAAAGAAGGTAATGAAACATTTAATTCTCAATCTCACCTACGTTTGCGGTTTACTGATGGTAAAGTGTTTTTGATTTTAGATATGACTGGCATCAGCGATGCTAATAGTTTTACGAGTGTTATTATTAAAAAAGGTGTTAATACTGGGAATCCGACTTGGACTTGGGCTGGCACAGATTAATCTTTTTCTATCAACCCGTGTATATATGGATAAATTGCAAATTTGGTGGTAGCAGATGAGTGCGATCGCACTTAACTTGGCTTGGAGTCATGTAGAGTGATTCCAAGAGAGATATTCCGTATTATGGAGTGCATCAATGAATAAATTCAGTAGGGTAGATTTAGAGCAAGTTCTGTGGGACTGATCCACGGTGATCACAAACCCATAGTGGCAGCACTGATGATTAAGGAGGTTCAAACCATGAACAATACGAAGCAGCAAATAGTGGAGTTGATTGAACCGATTGAGCACAAGCTTGCAGATACCGACTTCGTCAAAGCCGAGCAGGCGATGGATAAACCGCAGGTGATAGTAGGAACATCTGATGGCTTGGTGTTTCTCGACTCCAAACACGATGTTGAACTTGAAGGTTATTCTATCAATGCTCTTGCCTCGAGCCTTGATGGACTGTGGGCGATCGCCAATCGTAATTCAGTATGGCATCGCGATTCTAATGGCGAGTGGCATCAAGTCACTTCAATTGATGATTTGCGGCTGAACTGCATCCTACCGATCAAGGGTGCGGTTCTCGTCGGAACATCGTCAGCTCATCTCATACGTATTGCAGACGGAAGCACACAACGCATTAATTGCTTTGAGTCAGCTGAAGGACGCTCTGAATGGTATACGCCGTGGGGGGGGCCTCCAGATGTTCGCTCCATCGCAGTAGGAGAGTCGGGCGAATTTTATGTGAATGTGCATGTTGGAGGCATTCTGCGCTCTGACGACTACGGAAAGTCATGGCAACCTACCATTGACGTTGATGCGGATGTCCATGAGGTACGAACCGTTCCGACTCGTCCTGATCTGGTGTTGGCGGCTACAGCTGGAGGGCTGGCAATTAGTCATGATAAAGGGAACTCTTGGAGCTTTGATCGCACAAACTTACATGCTCACTACTCACGAGCCTTAGCAGTGTGTGATCATACAATCTTGATGACTGCTTCTATGGGTCCGAGTGGTAGCAAATCAGCCATCTACCGCCGTCCGCTCGACGAGCCGGGGACGTTTGAGAAGTGCGATCAAGGGCTACCAGAGTGGTTCTCAGACAACATCAACACGGGAACTCTTGCTACTTTCAAGAATATCGCCGCTTTCGGAACCCATGACGGTCAAATTTTTCTCTCGTCAGATGCTGGCTTGACATGGAAACAGATCGCAGCAGATTTGGCCCCAGTTTTTTGTGTGAATCTGATGTCACTAACCCCTAGCTATAAGCTAGGGGCTTGAAAGAGGGAGATTAACCACCTTCCGCTCTTGAGTTAAAACAGTGTCTAGAGTATGGATTAACAATCCAAGTTGAACGACTTGAGCGTGGTAGCTCACAACACGTTACGTCAATCGGTGCCTCCCAAGCCCATAACCTCTGTAGTCGTCAACCTCGATGGGAAATATATACCTAGCAATAGGATTTATCGTATCGATGTTTGTTCCAGTAGTAGATCGCAATCAAAAACCTTTGATGCCCACCACCTCCAGTCGCGCACGTCGTTGGATAAAATCGGGTAAAGCAACAGGTTTTTTTAAGAAAGGCGTATTCTGTATTCGTCTTAATCAGGAACCATCAGACAGATTAATTGTATCGGCTCAATAATCCGGGGTAGCAGAAAAAAAATCAAAAGGTGAGCAA
>CAZZVG010000763.1:0-4069 GCA_964657295.1 Iningainema sp.
TTAGCATTGGACTTTGGACGAAGGTCGAATGACTAATAACTAATCCAATCACTCCAACTACCAGCATAAAGCTTACCCGTATGAATTCCAGCCAGTTCTAAAGACAGTAAGTTTACACAAGCAGTCACGCCAGAACCACAATAAACAAAAATTTCTTCTGCAAGTTCAAGCTGCTCCCAACGGCGACGTTGCTCTTGAATTGGAAGTAGGTTACCTGCGGTATCTGTAACTTCAAGCCAGGGATAGTTCAATGCACCAGGAATATGACCGGCAATTTTATCAATCGGCTCCCTTAATCCTAAATAGCGATCGCTCTCCCGTGAATCCACTAGAACGACGTTTGGAGTATCTTTCCGAGTTTTCACTGTCTCTCTATCAACAACCATCAGTGTTTTTACTTGGGGAGTGAGGGTAGCCATTTTTGGTTCGGGAATAATATCCGTAACGGGATATCCAGCTTTTTGCCATCCAGCAAAGCCTCCATCTAGCACTGCCACTTGCTCGTGTCCAAGATAGCGCAATAGCCACCACAGACGAGAGGCAAAAGCGAAGCGGGAATCATCGTAAGCGACAACAATGGTTTGGGAATTCACCCCAATTGTTGATAACTTCTGGGCCAATTTAGTCGGTTTGGGTAAAGGATGTCTCCCTCCGTGTTCTTCCACAGGACTAGAAAGATCCTGGTTTAAGTCTAAATAATAAGCTCCATTTATATGACTCGCTTGGTACTGCTGTTGTCCCAATTGTGGATCGGCTAGAGAAAAGCGACAATCTACTATCACGACTTGCGGAGCGTTAAGATGTTCAAATAGCCATTCGGCAGAAACAATCAAAGAACTATTAGTCATTTTTGTCAAAAAAATCTGAATTATAAAGAAGGAATCAGAATTCAGAATCAATTAGTGGGGTCTTAAACCTCTTGATTTATCTTTTTACTTTCTACTATTTAAAGAATGTCGGATTCAGACACTTTTGTACCGCAAGCAACAGCAGATGGCTCCTTTACTTTTTTTTCCAAAGAGTTTGATGAGTCCTTTCACAGCCATTATGGTGCACGCCAAGAGAGTTTTCTCAAGTTTGTGCTTCCAACTCAACTGGCAGAGCAGGCAAACAGACCACTGTTGCGGTTGTTGGATGTTTGTTATGGACTAGGATACAACACGGCTGCTGCTTTGCAGACAATTTGGGCAGTAAATCCCAACTGTTATGTCGAAGTTATTGGTTTAGAACTGAATGCAGCCGTACCACAAGCAGCGATCGCTCATAACTTATTCGACAAATGGAATTGCGAATCTACTCAAATTCTGACACAGCTAGCTAGTGATGGTGAAGTACAAACAGATAGACTGACGGCGAAACTATTCATTGGCGATGCGAGAAATTCAATTCAGTTAGTACGTCACGCTAATTTCCAGGCTCAAGCAATTTTTCTCGACCCTTTTTCACCACCTCAGTGTCCTCACTTATGGACTGTTGAATTCATTAAACAACTTTCTCTGTGTTTACACGAGCATGGCTTTCTCGCAACTTATTCCTGTGCTGCGGCTGTACGCACAGCACTTTTAGCAGCCGATTTACAAATAGGTTCTACACCACCAGTAGGAAGACGAACACCTGGTACAGTTGCAGCCCATATAAGAACAGGAGGAGAGGGAGGTGCGCTAAAACTCTGCAACTCTTTCATTCTCTCGGAAACGGAAAAAGAACATTTGCTAACTCGTGCTGCTGTTCCCTATCGCGATCCAGGATTGAGCGATCCGCCTAATGTCATACTCGAACGACGACGACAAGAACAGGAAGCAAGTTCATTAGAGCCAACCTCTCGTTGGCGAAAACGTTGTTTGTCTAAAAATTAACGATCCAATTTCTTCTCCCCTCTCTCCAAACCTCCCTGACGCAAAGTCTGCATCTAGCAACGATCAAGACTGCCTCAAAATTCTTCCCAGTCGTCGTTCTCCTAAACGGAGATTTTGTAGCTATGTTGTCTGTTCTCGTTTAACTGTGTTCTTCCTAACCCAGTCAACTCAGACTAAGTCCTTTAATCATATTTAATAATTGTAACATTTTTTACCATGCCCTTGCTTTATTTGGGAAATCATGAGTTAATAATTTATTGTGATATGAATCACCAAAGTATAGGGAATTTGTCACTGCTAGGTTTGGCTGAGAGTAGTTTGATAATCACTATGACTTGGTGGGCAAGATGTGTAGTGACCTAGCTTAAGATCAGAACTTTGATTTAAGTGTAGCAATTCAAGCATCTTGACTTCCGTATTATGTTAATAAAATTCAGTAAAAAACCTGATTTAAGATTTGTAAGAACTGTTCATACTGTAATGAAAGGTAACTAAAATAATCGGAAACAGTCTTCATTGTGTTATCAAAACAAATACACAACTTCTACTTTGAACTACCGTGATCAACCCGAAGGGTATAGACACGGATTCTAGAGAACAACCCTCTAGGAGGCAACGGTTCAATACCTCACTTGGGAGAGTGGCGACTCGTTAATACCAAGTTGCAAGTTAAGTAGTGTAGAACACGGTCGGGTGCTTCACTAGCAAGGATGTCAACGAGTAAATTAGTTTTTGAAACAAAACACTGTCAACTTATTTTTTAAAATTGGAGTACCCTTGTGGTGCATTGGAAATCCAAATATACTAACTCTATCGAACAAGTTGCTAGTGGGCTTAGGCCCGCAAATACAGTTAACCATATCGATGTAAATCAGACTTTAGAATTGCAGAATGTAGAAGATTCTGCACTCTTGTTGTGTCAACCTTCTTTGACACGAGTTCAGACAGAATCAACGTCATTGAAGAACAATAGTGTCAATTACAATGACAATTCATTGGTGGTGGGAACGCTACAAGCCAAAGGTTCGACAGTAGATGGCTTTGATTCAGATGCACCGAAAGTTTTAGTAGTTGACGATCATGCTGCTAGTCGCATGACTGCTGTTGCGCTGTTATCAATGGAAGGCTACGAAATCATTGAGGCAGAGAGCGGTTATGCTGCTGTGGAATTAGTGATTCAAAAACAACCAGATCTTATTTTACTGGATGTCATGATGCCGGGTATGGATGGCTTTGAGGTATGCCAGTTGCTCAAACAAAATGAGCACACAAGACTCATCCCAGTCATTTTTATTACGGCTCTCAATGACAGGCGATCGCGTATCCAGGGAATTGAAGTAGGGGGAGATGATTTTATCTCAAAACCCTTTGATCGTCTAGAATTGGCAGCGCGTGTTAAGTCGTTGGTGCGACAAAAGCGGTTAAATGAAGATTTAGACCATGCCGAAAAAGTTTTATTCTCTATTGCTCAGGCGATTGAAAGTCGCGATCCCAATACTGGCGATCACTGTGAAAGATTAGTAAAACTTGGCAAAGCTTTTGGCGAACACCTCAATTTCTCACGCACCCAAATTCGTGATTTGATGTGGGGTGGTTATCTTCATGACATCGGCAAGGTAGGTATTCCCGATGCAGTACTGCTTAAATGCGGTCAACTGACAAGAGAAGAATGGAACATAATGAAACAGCACGTTGTGATTGGAGAAAAAATTTGCCAACCACTGCGCAGTATGCAGGGAGTGATTCCCATTATCCGTCATCATCACGAACGTTGGGACGGTTTGGGCTACCCTGATGGGCTGATAGGCGATGAAATTCCCTACTTGGCACAAGTGTTTCAAATGGTTGATATTTACGATGCCCTGACAAGCGAACGACCTTACAAAAAAGCTTTCGCACCTGAAATTGCACTCTCCGTCATGGCTTCAGAAACACTCAATGGTTGGCGAAATCCCAAGCTCATGCAACAGTTTACAGAGTTTATTAGTTCTTGCAATGAGTGGCAAATACTCTCCGACGACAGCTAAGGATGAGGGAGAATAATTATTCCTGACTCCACATTAGCTATGACAGAACAAGGCAAAAGTTAAAAGTTAAAAGGCAAAAGAAAGAAAAAGAAAAAGAAAAACCGGTTTCAAGCCCCCAAATTGATGGAAAACCAAAAAATATTTTTTTAAGGGGACACATAGTGCGAGCAAAAAAGGCGGACACTT
>CAZZVG010000764.1:0-4061 GCA_964657295.1 Iningainema sp.
TGAGCCATTCCACGATTACGGGAATATCGTCAATCCGCTCAGAACTTATGTCCACTGTTTTTCCCCGCGCACTGATACAGAACAGCGAATTCCTATTCTTGTGTATACTGGCTATTTAGTACCGCAATAAAATGATTGAGAGCTTTAAGTGCTGCTTTGTAGCCCGGTGATTGCTTACCTAACTTCAAATAAGAGTAAAACTTGGTTACGTAAACTTTCAAGTGTTGCCACCCTCAGTGGCGTGGTCGCAAGTTCAACAACAGTAATTTTGGCTTGATGTACCGGCTCTTTTTCCCGTGTAATACTTGGGTTGGCATTACCCCTAATAACCTGTTCCACGTAATCAGCTCTAGTCATACCCAAGCATTCAGCCGCGACCCCCAAAGCCTTCCAGGTTTCATCAGTTAATCTTAAAGAGCGCACTTGACGATAATCATCGTAATGAAGCGCGAACTTCCCTTGAATGTCCCGTTTCAACATCAGTCTTTCCCGTGTATTACATCGTAAGTTTAACCCTAAATTTGTGACGTTTAAAATGTATTACATAGAACTACACCAAGCGCATATTTATGAGGAATAGCCTCCAAGTAAATTCAATTTTCTTCCATGTAATACACGGAAAACCGGGTTACTTTTTACCATGTAATACACCGTTAATCTCCCAAAGCTTTTCCCAAGTATTACATGGCGTCAGTAGGATCTGATCCTGAATTAGGTTTTTTCCTTACCCAGTCAGGCATTAATTCCTCTCTCCCTTCAAAAATGAGCGAACGTACAGTAATTAATATCAGGGAATTGAATTTTTTACTGAGAAAGCAAGACGCACACTCTGCAATTGAACTACTTGTTCTTAGTGCTTGCCAGACAGCAAAGGGAGATAGACGCTCAGCGTTGGGGATTGCTGGGATAGCAGCCCAAGCTGGGGCGCGAAGCACACTCGCAACTTTATGGTTAGTAGATGCCGAATCTACTGCTCAATTGATGGGCGAATTCTACTCATGTTTGAAAAAGGGTGTTTCTAAGGCAGAGGCACTACGTCAAGCACAACTAACTTTATTATCAAATCCTAAATACTCCCACCCTTTCTACTGGGCATCTTTTGTTCTCATTGGCAGCTGGCTATGAATTTGGCAGTTGGCTATCAAGTTCCGCGCGTTTCAATCCGGCTCTTGCCTTGGCTAGTTCAGCGGCATTATCAACTTTTTGAGCCAGTGTAGTTGCTGTTGTGTATTCACGAAGAGCAATATCCGGCAAACCTGCCTCCAAGTAGCGATCGCCTAACAAGCGATAGAGAGTAGGATTTTGAGTACCTGCTTTGACTCGCACCTCTAACGCTTTAATTGCCTCACTTAGCAGGTTTTGTGACATGTATACAGTATCGATATCGATAGCGAGATCGTCTTGGGGCAAATTAAGATTCTGAATTCGCTTAATCATAGCCTTAACCTGCTGTGCTTCCATATCTGATGAGACGATGAGGACAGCGGAACTGGCAACAAGGGGAGAATTGCCTTGATTAGCAATCACAGTCACTTTGTAGACATTTCCCGACTCCAGATCAAGCTCTTGATGCGGGTACGGCAGCAGAGTACTTTTTGTTTCACTAGACCAGTTGACCCCCTTGCCTTTAACTTGAACAGTGTAGCTAGTAGCTCCGTTAACAGAAAACCAAGACAGCGATGGGCGAGGATTTAAGATGGCACTACTGTAGGGACTAATTAGTACAGGTGTATTTCTATCTTCGCCTGGTCCCTTTGGTTTGGGGCAATTGTTTACGGCTTCTGGCGTACATCGCACAGCTTGGGTCGGAGGTGGCACACATTTGTTTGGCGCATCGGAAATGGAACCCTGCTTGAGTTGCAAAATTTTTTGGTTCAGATAACAAAGAATCACAACTGTACCCTTGTTAATTGGCTGAAGCTGATCTCCAATGCAAAGCAGGCTTCCTAGTTTCAGGGTGCGATCGCCTGCACTTAAGACTCGACCAACAGGCTCACATGTACGCTGCTGTGCAGAATGGCGTGTTGCTGTTGACTGTTTTTGACCCCATGCACTATTGAAATCCAAAAGAAGTAGTATTAATGCTGACGCAAATGCTACCATTCGGATCATGAAAATTTTTCCTATTCTATAATTTTGCCTCGGTATAGAATTATAAGGGATAGCATATTTTTTTTCTAATAAATCTGCCGAAAAATCCTGATAAACAGGCATAATTGCGCTTTTTTTCCATACTTTAGGCAGAGGGCATCCTTTAACATCCCTTGATGTTCAAATAATATCAAGTTTATATTATGTTATTAGCTAGCTTGTTTGATCTTGAAAAGTTACGCTCAACGTTATTGTTTTAGAAAGCGTTGCAGAACTTTCTGTCTCCATAGTTGAACTTCTGGGAGGCTTGAATTTGTTATTAGGCAAACTTCCCACGCTAGGTTAGAATCACTTGTTTTACCTAAAGCTTCTTGCGCTTGCGCTAACAAACAGTAGGCGTCTGTCCTTTCAAAATCTAGTTCTGTTGCCTTCTGTAGATAAGTTAAGGCATCATGATAGTTCTTTTGCCCTAATTCTGCCCAACCTAGATTTTTGTACAAAGCAGCTTGTAAATCAGGTGTTTTAGCTGATTTTAAGCCTTCGTTTGCAAGAGTTATGGCTGCATCAAATTCGCCACTTTTATTCTTTAATCTCGACAAATTATTAATAGCTTGTATTGCCTGGTTACTACTTTTTCTAGCTAGTTCATACTGCTGTGACGCTAAATCGTATTTTCCTTGCTCATCGTAAAAATTTCCCAAGCCATAATGTGCTGACCACTTGTTAGGCTTTAATCTAAAAACAGCTTCATAGTTATTAGTGACACACTTGTAATCTCCAAGTTGTTGGCAGACAAGCGCTAAATTATTATATGCATCCACATCTTGAGGATTAAATTTGATGGCTAGTTCATAGTCTTTTTTTGCAACTTGCGGACTGTCTTTGTTGCGACTTGCCTGATCAAAGTAGAATTTAGAAAGTAAATAAGTAGATACATTAAATGCACCAATAATAGTCGCTAAACCCAAGATAATTGCACTTATCTTAAATGATTTTGATTTAAGGACTCTGTTGAATTTTGATTTGACTGGTAAACGCTCCAAACGTTGCAAGATGACTTGAGTCGTTTGTGGACGCTGCCCTGGGAAGGCAGCCATCAACTCATCTAAAAAAACAGCAAAAGGTTTGTCAATCTGTGGTGCTTCATCTCTCCAAATTAATCTTCCTGTTTTCTCGTCTGTTGTCAGATTAATGACCTGGATACCAGTAAGACAATATACAAAAGTCCGTCCCAGAGCGTAAAAGTCTGATTGTGGTACTGCTCGACCGTTAATTTGCTCTAAAGGAGAGTACGAAGGGGTGCAGATAGCTGTAATCTCATGCTGAGATCCCCCGCCTGTGATTTTTCCACCATTTCCACTAATTTTCGCTAAATAAGTGTCCGTTACTTCCCGTACACCACCAAAATCAATTAGCGCTAATTGACCATTTGGTTGGACAATTATATTAGAAGGCTTAATGTCTCGATGGAAGAAACCGGCACGATGCACAATATCCAGGATCTCAGTCAACTGTTGAAGCCATTGTAAAGCTAAAGTTTGCGATATTCGCCCATGAGATTGAATCCAGGCGTGCAAATTTTGCCCCTCAAATTTTTGCATCACCAAGCAATGCAATATACGACTATTTTCCAAACTAACTGTAAAATAGTCATCGTAATATGTGCTTTTAGGCACACAAAGGTGTTGTATAAGTTGCAATGCTTGAGCTTCTCGCTCAAATAACTTCACTAGTTGCGGACTACTCCGTAGTAAAACTTTCATAACTCGTCGCTCACGTACAGGATACCATTGTGTCCCAGCATCATCGACTTCAAAAATTTCAGTAGAAATATACGGATCGTCTGTGAAAGGTCGTAGTGGTTTAATTAGGCGGATGCGGTTGTTAATTAGCAACAACGTCCCACAAGAAAGACACCTTTCGCAAGTTTCAGTGTTTTCACGATTATGACATTCAGGATTTATACAATA
>CAZZVG010000765.1:0-4060 GCA_964657295.1 Iningainema sp.
GCTTTAGCGCTCTTAAACTTTTGTAGCGCTAAAGCGCAACTACAAACATTATTATAAGTTTAAAAATAAACTCCAAAAGAATAAAATAATGATAAGAGGAACCTCAATGAAAACTAGTGAAAATTCTCAGAGCAATTTATTTGAGATAAAATATCCTGTTTCCAATATATCTACAAATAGCTTAGTTCAAATCGTTGAAAAAGCGAGTACAATTTTTGAGCGTCTTAGTGCAGAATTTGTACCCAAAAACTTTGAGGGAGAGCAAGATTTAATCAACTCACGATTAGAGAAATGGTGTCAAGTTTCTGCTAACGGGAATGAGCAAAAATTTATTAAGCGCCTGACTTGGGATGGAATAGATGTTGATACAGTTCGTCCTGCTTTAGGCAATGTGAGTTTAGTTGGACAAGATCTACCTAATTGGACACATACTTTGAGGAAGGCAATGGAGGTTGCTAGCTCTATTGCTCAGGAAGTTTTTATTCAAAGTAATACAGAACAGCGTCAGTATATAGATGCCAAAACACCATTGCCATTTGAAGAAATATTCATACCCTTTATTGAGATCGCTAGTAAGAAATTAATTGAGTGTGCTGGATCTAGTTACGAGTTACTATCAGCCACTGCTCACGCTCAACTAGAACGAAGTCTTCTCAAACGGTTGAGCATTATTTTTGCCTTACCCTTGGATTTGGAATTCTCGCTTTTTCGCTCTTCTAGGGATTCTCAATTATCCCGCTTGATCGAACAACTGCACAGAAATACTTCTAAGCAGAATTATATAGAGTTTGTCCAAAACTTGCTGAACGACGGACTATTATCTTTCTTTCAAGAATACAGTGTAGTAGCTCGGTTAGCAGCTACAGTTACAGATTTCTGGGTTGAAGCTGTAGAAGAATTTCTCCAGAGGTTAGGTTCAGACTGGGAACAAATTCAGCAAAGCTTTCAGAAAGATGGGGAATTAGGGCAAGTTATTGCTGTTGAGGCCTCACTTTCCGATCCCCACCATTGCGGACGCTCTGTATTTATAGTTAAATTTTCTTCTAATTTGAAGCTAGTTTATAAACCTAAAAACCTCGGTTTAGAACAGGTTTATTTTGAGTTGATTGACTGGATCAATAAACAAGGAGCGACTCTTCCCTTAAAAGTCCTCAAGATCCTTAACTGCTCCACCTACGGTTGGATAGAATTTGTAGAAGCTTTGCCTTGTAAAAATCAACAAGCAGTGAAAAGCTATTATCAGCGTGCAGGCATGTTACTATGCATCGTCTATGTTCTCAAAGGCACAGATTTTCATTATGAGAATTTAATTGCTTGTGGAGAACAGCCAGTTCTGATAGATTTAGAAACGCTTTTCCATAATGACCCTCAAATACAAGAAGATGATAATCGGGCTATGTCACTAGCCCAAAAAGAACTGCAGAATTCAGTAGCAGCCACTGCTCTCTTACCAGGAGCATATATTCCTCTGGGGCAGACTAAAGAATTGGTAGTTGATATTTGTGGTTTAGGAAATATAGTTGAACAACAGATAAACATATCTGTTTTGAAGTGGAATTATATTAATACAGACAGCATGATGATGGCGGTGGAAAAGGAGACTGAGATATCGACTAATACCACTATAAACAATCAACCTTTTGGGGAGGGTATTGATACGTCACTGAGCCACCATAGTGAAGAATTAATTGTTGGGTTTCAGCAAATGTATCGATTTTTGATGCAAAGAAAAGAGGCACTCTTTTCTTTGCACCATCCGCTAGCGACATTTGTTTCCCAAAAAGTACGTCTGGTACTTCGTAACACGAGTCTTTACACCTCAATTTTAAGTAACTCTTTACATTACAAATGCCTCCGAGATGGTGTAGAACGTAGTATCGAATTAGACATTTTTAGTAGAAGTTTTATTGGTTCTGAAGATAAAGATCCTCTTTGGCCAATGTTAGCAGCAGAGAAGCAGGCTCTAGAACAACTAGATATCCCTTATATTAGTTCTTATTCAAATAGTAATGACATAATTCTCAACTCAGAGACAACTATCGAAAAAAGCTTTAAGACTTCTAGTTATGATAGTGTTGTTTCCCGTATAGAGAAACTGAGTGAGAAAAATTTAGCCGGACAGATTAGTGTGATTAGGAGTTCACTCTATTCATATCTGACCGACGAACATCCAGATGAGCCAACATTACAAAACTCCGAGATGAGACTCAACACGGTTGCTCCCTTAGAAGAGGCGGCTATTTTACAGCAGGCGATCGCAATTGCTCAAGAACTACAGCAGCGAGCTATTCGAGGAAGTGAAAATGATGTTGCCTGGATTGGGATAAAATATGTTTTTGAGTTGCAAAAGTTTCAACTACGACCTCTGTCCTTGAGTCTATATGATGGCTGTTGTGGCATATCTTTATTTTTAGCAGCACTGGCAAATGTTACCGATAAACCAGAATTTGGCGAGCTTGCATTAAGTTCTCTACACTATCTCAGGAAGATTGTGTACGAAAAAGATCCTCAGATTCAGAAAACTCTGACTGAAAATATCGGTATTGGTGGTGCCAGAGGTCTAGCTTCTGTAGTTTATGCATTCGTGCGTATTGCTGATTTATTGGGTGAGACACAGCTCATTGAGGATGCCAAACACATAGCCTCATGGATGATCATAGACAAGACCACTGCTAACCAATCACCTGGGCTAATTCACGGTACTGCTGGCGTCATTCTCAGTCTATTAGCTCTGTACAATGCCACCAAAAAACGAGAAACTTTAGTGCAAGCGATTACTTGGGGTCAGCATTTATTAGATACACGAGTTACCACAAGTGCAGGCGAGCAACTATGGACAAACTCTGATGGGGAGTCATTGATAGGATTTTCTGAAGGTATTGCTGGCATTGCCTACGCCTTACTACAGTTATATGCAGTCACGAAAGATTCTGTTTTTTTATCAGCAGCTCAAGAAGCCATTCACTATGAGCAAAGTAGTTTTTCCTTCAGAGGTGATTTCTTAAATTCCAAAAAAGATACACTCTCAAGCATCAATAGTTGGTGTCCTGCTCTACCTGGCATAATTCTTGCTCGTCTGGGAGGTTTAGCAATTTTAGATACAAATGAGATTCGTCAAGAACTAGAAATTGATTTGCAACAAATGCTTCAGTCAGAATTCCAAGTATTAGATAACCTCTGTTGCGGCAATTTAAGTTATATTGATGCGTTACTCGTAGCAGCAGAGCAACTTTCGCGTCCAGAGTTGCTAGAAATAGCTCACAAACAGATAGCTCTAGTCTTGCACAGAAGCAACCAAGTTGGTTATTTTCAACTTCTCCCTAACTTGTCTCCTGACATTTATAATCCATGCTTTTGCCAAGGAACAGCAGGTATTGGTTATGAGCTATTGAGAGTTTTATATCCACAGAAGTTGACTTCTGTGCTGCTGTGGCAATAAGCTAATGCGCTGATATCAATTTACATTGAAGCTGCATAGAAAAGAGCTTCAAGAATAAAGTCATAAAAAGTTAAATATATAACACGCTTCAAGGTCATTTTACTGAGAAGCTCAGGCGATTCCTTCGGAGAGCTACGCTTAACGCAAAGTTTACCAAGCGTGTTGAAGACCTTGTTCACAAATCAAACCGGATTCCTATATATGCAAGCTCAATGTAAATTGATATTAGAGAATGTTCTTAGTATATGGCGTTAGTGATCCAAATAAAAATGTAAAAAAAAGCGATTCTTATCATAAAATTGTGTATTGTAGTTAAATTTTATCTCTTGTAACCTTAAAGTATAGATGCCTGCGAAGGTTGATAGTCAACGGATAAAAGTGTGTTTCATTGTTCAAGAGATTAGAGCCTTTTTAGCTGGTATCAGTTCTATAAACTCACCACCTAAGTCAGTCATTTTTGACTTAAGTTGATGCGCTCATCGATTGGGGAAAACATTCAAATTCATTTGTCTTATTATCCCCAATAACTCGCATTTACATCTGTTGTTAAGCAAAGAATAAATATGACGGACAAGCAAGTAATATCTCGCAAAGAATTTGAAACAGACATTATTGCTAAAA
>CAZZVG010000766.1:0-4052 GCA_964657295.1 Iningainema sp.
TTTTAATTTTTAATTTTTAATTCCCTACTCCCCTAAAGACTACACACCAACAGGTGTTTTCTTTTCTGTTGCTGGCTGAGAACCGTCTGGCTCAAGTGACTGACCTTCAATGAAGGAGCGCATCATCCAAGCCATCTTTTCATGAGCTTCCATCAGTCCAGTTAGGAAGTCAGCAGTTCCTGCATCGTGGTACTCTTCATCACAGCGCTCGACATGCTCCCGGAAGTTCCGAATGACTTGCTCATGATCGTCCACCAACCGAGTTACCATTCCAGTTGCAGTGGGAACGTCACCAGCGTGTTCCTTGAGGCTAGTAACCTTCAGAAATCCTTCCATTGTGCCGATTGGGTAGCCACCCAAAGAGCGAACCCGCTCAGCGATCGCATCGATAGTTTCAGTTAGCGCTGTGTAGTGCTCTTCCCAGAGTTGGTGTAGAGTGCGGAACTGAGGTCCCACCACATCCCAATGGTACTTTTTGGTTTTTACTAATAGCAGATAAGCATCTGCCAAATCTTGATTCAACAGATTAATGACACCTTGGCGTTGCTCTTCTGTCAAACCAATATTTACTCTACGCATTAATTTGGCTCCGTAAGCTATCTTCTTTTCTAAATTCACAAATTTAGCGCCGATCCAACATCAACCCAAGGAATGATTATGGCTGATTAATTAGGTTATGTTGATATAGAAGATCGCGCTCATAACTCATAGTTATTCAACATTCAATAATAATTTCGTTTTATTCCACTCATATAAACTTAAGAAACTTTTTAGAAAAATAGGTTAATAAAATAACAAAAGACACCTTGACAACTGTTAGCCGTCAAGATGTCTGCCATAAAGGTTTACTCAAAATTTAACTTATAAGAGTGCAACACACTCTTATAAATATGCTCTAGTGTGACCACTCAACACTGCTTACTTTGTGCCTGTTACTTTTTCCAGAAGACCCTTGACTTCATCTTCCACTGTTGTTGCACCTTGGGAATTCGCTGGACGCTTCTGTTTGTCAATGTCAGCAGCTCCCTGAACCTCGTTGAGTCCCTCGTTGGATTTCTCCGTTACCTGTTGTAGTCCTGGAGGTGCTTGTTGAGATATGTCGTCAGTTAGGCGCTGGGTTTCTAGTAACTGTGTAGTAGCTTCTTCCGGATGACTGGTTGGGCTGGTGATTGCAGCAGCGGGAAAAGCACTAGAGAAAAACAGTAAAGCACAGGTAAAAGCCGCAATTAGAAAGCGTACTGGTCGCAAAATAGATAAACCAAAACCATTATTTTTCATTTAAAAACCCTCCCAAGACTAAGCAATTCAAAAAATACCAAGGTTTTGAACCCAATAACAGGCTAGCATAATAAATGCCACCTATTGTTAATTTTAATGAATAACAGTTTACCAATAAATAGGTGTGACTCAAAAAGTTTCTCTCAATCCTAACGAGTCAGTCTGACTTGAAGAAATAAGACTATAGATTTTGCTAGTAAATTTTAGCCTTCAAACAACCTAGTAGTGCTTTCGTCCTTACTTGTTTGATTATGGTTAACATTGAGGTCTGGCAATATTAAGTCGGTCTAATCTCTTTCTACTTTGAAGACACTAGGTAATTAATCAACCTAAAGACTGAGGTTTTTTCTATCTCTCTGTACAACATAATCACCCTTGAGGTAGATCAGTTATATACAGTTTTGTCAAGTAGAACAATAATTACTAATTGCCTAAATTACTTTATAGCTAAACTACTAATTTTAGTAACAATTAGCTATGACAAATACGCTAAATATCTTTAATATATATTATCTGCGTGTAAATCCTGCGGAAACCAACTGATTCTTACAGTCGCAACACACCGTTAGAATGATCTGCATCAACACCAAGCCGTGCTGTATCCATCCCCACTACCTGGAGTCGATGCAATCAGTCAAAGCAACATAGCTCGTCCTAGTCCCATCTTCCGGAAGCCGCGCCGTGTACCAAGTATGCCGATCCAGCCTTCATTGTGTCCAGTACGAGCAGCTATGCCAACCACCCATAAAATGGGAATGACAGGAATCAAACCTGTAATCTTGTGATTAAGAGTCACTTGCTCTGCCAATTGAGCTACATTCCCAAATCCACTGGGGAGATACCGCCCCTCCTGCAACTGCGTTATCAGCACAGCGCCTCACTTCTCGGCGAACAGTGAATGAAAGGAAGATGGAGGAATCGAACCCCTACAGCATCGCTGCTGTACCACGGTTTTCAAGACCGCTTGCTGTCCATTCAGCGGCATCTTCCATAGAGGTGTCTGACGGGGCTTGAACCCGCTAATTACTTGTGCCACAAACAAGCGCCGCGACCGCTTTGGCTTCAGACACCGAGAGTGGATACTGGTCGGATTTGAACCGACATCTTTCTGCTTGCAAGCCAGACGCTTTCCCAATTAAGCTACAGACCCATAATAGGAGTGGTAGGACTTGAACCTACAACAAGAGAGCGAATGACGAGATTTGAACTCGTACCAAGAGGTTGGAAGCCTCACATGCGTAAGCAAATGGCGAGAGTTGCACTCGCATAGGCAGTTTACAAGACTGCTGTGTTGCTAATTACAGCACACTTGCATGATTTGGTAACGGGGGCAGGAGTTGCACCTGCTGATGTGAGGCTTATGAAACCTCCAAGCCACTCTTGCTCCATCCCCGCGTATTTACTAATGCCCCTAACTGGATTTGAACCAGTATCCTCCAAGGTCTAAGCTTGGCGCCTCTTTCCAGTTGGGCTACAGGGGCAAAATTGATACTCCCGACCTTCCTTTGAACTGGTACTAATCAAGCTCTTGACTGTAAAGCCTCTGCCAATTGGGCTACGGGAGTGAAACCATCGGGGTGACAGGATTTGAACCTGTGACATTCTGCTCCCAAAGCAGACGCGCTACCAAACTGCGCCACACCCCGTTCATGCTCCTGACTGGATTTGAACCAGTATCATCTGATTTTTAAGATCAGCGCCTCGTTCCAGTTGGGCTACAGGAGCAAGTTTTGATAGTCCTGGTGGGAGTCGAACCCACAAAACCTACCATTTTTGAAATGGTCGCCTCTTCCAATTGGGCTACAGGACCATAATTTGACTGCCTTGTTAAAGAGGAGATTTGACGATCGCGGAAGGACTTGAACCTTCACTCTTCAGTTTCGTAGACTGAGATGTTATCCAGTTACACCACGCGATCGGGATGGAGAAGGCGGGATTTGAACCCGCGACGGGTGTTAAACCGCTCTCACGAACGCAGGGGAGTGCTTTAAGCCACTCAGCCACCTCTCCGTAATGGGTCGGGCAGGATTCGCACCTGCATGCATTCAGCGGGGGTTTTACAGACCCTTGCCCACACTAAATAGGCGAGCCGACCCAAAAAGTAGCCCCAACGGGAATCGAACCCGCAACATTTCCGCAGACAACGGAACGCTCTAGCCATTGAGCTACACCCTCATTTTCAGCATCTGTGCCTAATTTTTTAGTCACAAATGTTTTGTGAAACCCATTTCCTATTCAATTTTCAATGTTCAGAAAAAATACTTTCAACTGTTAGGAAAACACGCGACGCTCTCAGTAATAAACCTGTTGTTTATTACGGATTTATTCGCAATATCTGATAATAGCTAATTGCTAATAGTAATAATTGACAATTAGTTATTAAGAATTAGCAATTACCGTGCATCACAAATGTCTTTCGCTTCAATACATTTATACTACATAAAAACTACAAAAAATGTCAAGGGCTTTGGAAAAAATTTTTTGAGATTGTTTAAACTAGCTTTTATACTTAGTTTTGAGCTTACCAACCCTCTTTTAGTCCCGAACCGCACATAAAAGCGAAATCCCTGAAGGTAGACCACAATATAACCGTAGGGGCGCGGAAACCGCGCCCTTACAATGTCGCTTCAGCGTATGCGTTCAAGTTCAATCATCATGCCGTACTGTGACAAGTACGCACCCTACAAGGGAACATGATAGGGTGAATGTTTGGAACCCAGACATATAGCAATCCTATTACATAGGTGAAAATTCCAGAAGTACGCGTAGGGTGG
>CAZZVG010000767.1:0-4052 GCA_964657295.1 Iningainema sp.
TGAAAAAACAAGTAAAAATTATTTTTCTCTTATTAACTACGGCAAATGCATCAAATTAGTGTATATATAATGTTACGAGCGGATATGGAGACTTGCAACTCCTCCGTTCAAAATACAGGAGTTATAAGATATGAGCTTTCATAGGGCATAGAATTTAGTGAAAGGAGAAGAAAGACTTTTATGTTTTTCATCATAGCAATCCGTGCAGTAATTGTAAGAAAACTAACACTTCCCTGGCTAACGGCGTTCCTGCTTACCAAGGAGGGACGACATTTGTTTTGTAGCTTTCCGCAAATTTCCACGCTCTCCTCCACGGACTGTTATATGCATAGCCCATTTTATTTCCTAGCTCATAAGTTAAGAAGAATTGTAGGTTGGAACTCACTGTGTGAAACCCAACAAATGATTGAGTGTGTTGAATTTTGTCCCTCAACCCAACCTACTAAACTTTTTGCGCCTTTGCGACACCAGTCACCTACGGCGGGAAACCCTCCTTGCAACTTCTCTCCGCCTGCAGTGCCGGCTCGCCTACCCTACGGGAAGCCGCTAACGCGTCTATGCGTGAGGCTAATTGCTAATAAGTACTTCTTTGATAAAGATTCCCAAGGAGTTAATTTTCATGATTAGCTTACGCTTTAACAGTTTAATTACCAAATGGCTACCATTAATAAGATATAGGTTGTTTACCCTTTTTGCTGCTTTTATTACTGGCTTATGTCTGAGTTTTTTGTTTGCCGCTTGCACGCCAGATAATTCAGATAACCATACTCAAACGAAAGCAACAGTAGTTAGATTTGGCTATCAAAAAGCGTCAATTCTTATTAAGAATAAGGGAGTGTTAGAAAAACGGCTGCAACCAGAAAAAGTATCTGTCCAATGGATTGAATTTCCAGCGGGACCACAACTTTTAGAAGCTATGAATGTGGGTAGTATTGACTTTGGTGCAACAGGAGAATCTCCACCCATTTTTGCTCAAGCAGCAGGAGCCTCACTCACATACATTGCGGGGATTGCGCCTAATCCTGCGGGTGAAGCTATTCTTGTTCTCCAAAACTCTCCTATCAAAACAGTAGTCGATCTTAAAGGCAAAAAAATAGCTTTTCAAAAAGGTTCTAGCGCTCATTATTTCCTAGTGCAAGTATTAGAAAAAGCCGGATTGCAATATAGCGATATTCAACCTGTATCTTTACCACCAGCCGATGCGCGTGCTGCTTTTGTTAAAGGTAGCGTGGACGCTTGGTCAATTTGGGACCCCTTTTATGCAGCAGCAGAAAAAAATACCAATGCTCGTGCTCTAGTTGACGGCACTGGAATTAACAAACAAGGTGGATTTTATCTAGCTAGCCGTAAGTTTGCTGACGAACAACCGCAAACAGTTAAGGCAATTTTAGAGGAAATTCAAAAGCTAGAGGATTGGTCGGATAAAAATAGAGAAACTGTGGCAGAAACTCTTGTCCCTGTGTTAGGAATTGATTTAGAAGCTATGAAAAAAGCCACTTTTAGAAGAAAATTTGGTGTCGTACCAATCAATGAAAAACTGATTACCGAACAACAGAAAGTTGCTGATACATTTTATAAGTTAAAATTAATACCAAAGCAGATCGATGTGAAAGCGGCTATGCTGAAACCAGAACAATACGCTGCTCTTTCACCAAAAATGTAGTATGGATTAGTGGTTAGTTGTTAAAGAAGATTTAACCAACAACTTCTAACCACTGTACGGCCGGGTTTCACAATATTTTTCGTTTCCACACGACGAATGAGACAATTAAACCCGTTCCAACCACTGTACGGGCGGGTTTCACAATATTTTTCGTTTCCACACGACGAATGAGACAATTAAACCCGCCCCTACTCACAACCACCAACGAACAACCTTATGACGAATCCTACTGAGTTGCTAAATAGTCGTTACGGTGCTAGTGCCGTTTCTGCAGATAGTTTCTGGAATGACAGCTTAACAACTCTGCTCTCTCACCGCTCAATTCGTGCTTACCAATCTGATCCTTTGCCGTCAGGAACTCTAGAAATTTTGGTTGCGGCTGCTCAATCAGCATCGACTTCATCGAATCTCCAAACATGGAGTGTCGTAGCAGTAGAAGATGCAAACCGCAAAGAAAAGTTATCACAACTAGCAGGAAATCAAGCACACATTCGGCAGTGTCCACTATTCCTTGTTTGGTTGGCGGATTTAGCTCGCCTGACTCAGATTGCTGAAAGTCGAGGACTACCACATGAAGGTTTAGATTACTTGGAAATGTTCCTTACCGCAACAGTAGATGCCGCATTGGCAGCTCAAAATGCGAGCGTAGCGGCTGAATCTCTCGGCTTAGGAACAGTGTATATCGGTGCTATGCGTAACCACCCCGAAGAAGTGGCGGCGGTACTGAATTTGCCGAACCAAGTTTTTGCTGTCTTTGGATTGTGTGTTGGTTATGCCGATCCGGCTCATGCTGCTGCTATTAAACCACGTTTGCCACAATCGGCTGTATTACACCGAGAAACTTATCAGTTAGAACAATCTGGAGCGATCGCTCAGTACAACGAGGTGATGAAAGCATTCTACACTGCTCAACAGATGAATATTCCTGGCGATTGGTCAGAACACTCCGTCAAACGAGTTGGTTTTGCTGAGTCTTTATCGGGACGAGATCGCCTGCGTGAAGCCTTAAACAATCTTGGCTTCCAACTGCGGTGAACTATTAATTGGCGATCGCAAGCCAAGTCATTTCATTTGGCATGATTTTTGCACAGAGGATAAGCAAACTATCATCAGCAAGAACCTATGCCAGAAAAGCGAAACCCAAGTGAAAAGAGTTTGCACGCACTAGATTACTTGAACCTGTTTTTAGCAGACGTGCGCGATGGTGTGGGACCATATCTGAATATCTACCTCAAAGGCTCGCAACATTGGAACCCTGAGCAAATAGGGATAGCCACAGCAGCCTCCTCAATTGCTACAGTGATTGCCCAAACACCAGCTGGTGCTTTGATTGACAGATTGAGTCAGAAACGGTTATTGATTGTACTTGCTGCGGCATTAGTCACCACCGGTTGTTTTTGTATAGCATTGTTTCCAAATTTACAAGTGGTCATCGGCGCTCAGGTTTTGATTGGCATTGGCGCAGCGGTTTTTCCTCCTGCCATTGCGGCGATTACGTTGGGTCTGGTAGAGAATGACAAATTAGATCGGCGAGTCGGTCGGAATGAGACTTTCAATCATTCAGGCAATTTACTAGCTGCTACTTTGGCGGGTTTTGGTGGTCAATTTATTGCGCCCAAATCCATCTTTTTTCTAGTTGGGTTAATGGCTGTCGCTAGTGCTTTTGCAGTTGCCAGAATTCGTGAGAAGGAGATTGACCACAATTTAGCACGTGGTAATGATGCAGAAGAACGCGACAAGGAGAAAACAGAACCTGAAGATAAACTTGGAGGCATACTAAAGCTATTGAGTGACCGCCGCATACTCTTCTTCGCTACAGCAGTGGTTCTATTTCACTTTGCTAATGCGGCAATGTTACCGTTGGTTGGTCAACAACTGGCTATAGATGGTAAGGGAACAGGATTGGATGCCACTGTTTATCTGTCTGCTTGCATTATTGTAGCTCAGTTAGTTATGATACCTTCGGCAAACTTTGCTGGTCGCTTAGCAGAAGGTGGGCGAAAACGCATCTTCTTAGTAGGCTTTGGTGTGTTGCCCATTCGGGGAGTACTTTACACACTTTCGCACAATCCCTTTTTTCTGGTTTCCGTACAAATCCTAGATGGAATTGCTGGCGGTATCTTCGGTGTACTTTCGGTACTGATGGTAGCTGATTTAACTAAGGGAAGTGGTAGCTTTAATCTCACCCAAGGTATGCTTGCCACCTCTATTGGTATTGGTGCAGGTCTAAGTAACTTACTGGCTGGATTTGTGGTACAAAAAGCAGGATATAATGTTGGTTTTATAATGCTGGCGGCGATCGCTGCTGTAGCTTTAGCTGTTTTCTGGTTTCTCGTACCCGAAACCAAACAAACGCAGCAGTCTTTAAAAAGTAAAAAGTAAAAAGTAA
>CAZZVG010000768.1:0-4051 GCA_964657295.1 Iningainema sp.
GCACGGACAGATTCTTTCGGAGGGAAACCCTCCTCCGAACTGTCCTCAACTACGAACTATGACGCTACGAACTTATGCAAAGCTGTACTAAGCATCATTTAAAGCAGCGATACCCGGTAACACCTTACCTTCGAGTAACTCTAAGCTTGCACCGCCACCAGTGGAGATGTGACTCATTTGATCTGCTAAGCCAACTTTTTCCACAGCCGCAACAGAGTCGCCACCGCCAATGATTGTGGTAGCACCTTTTTTACTGATCTCGGCTAAGGTGTGGGCGATCGCTTCGGTACCTACAGCAAACTTATCAAACTCAAACACACCCATAGGGCCATTCCAAATCACCGACTTGCAGTCAGCAAGGGCTTCTTGGAAGATTTTAACTGAAGCTGGACCAATATCTAAGCCCATCCAGCCCTCAGGTATATTCTCAATGCTGACAATTTGTGAGTTGGCATCTTTGTCAAATTTATCTGCCACAACCACATCTGTTGGCAGCAGCAAAGTGACACCGCGTTCTTTGGCTTTTGCTTCCAAAGATTTTGCCAGTTCTAGCTTATCGTCTTCCACCAGTGATTTACCGACATTCAAACCACGGGCTTTGTAGAAGGTGAAAATCATTCCACCACCTAGTAGCAGCTTGTCGCATTTGTCTAGGAGAGTTTCAATCACACCAATTTTACTGGAAACCTTGGAACCGCCGATAATTGCTGCCAAAGGACGTTGAGGATTTTCAATAGTACTTTGCAGGTACTGTAATTCCTTCTCGATCAAATAACCACCAACAGAAGGACTGAGGTAGTGAGTCACGCCTTCTGTAGAAGCATGGGCACGGTGAGCGGTACCGAAAGCATCATTGACGTATAAATCGGCATTCGCTGCCAGTTTTTTCGCAAATTCTGAGTCGTTTGCCTCCTCCTCTTTGTAAAATCGCACATTTTCCAATAACAGAACTTGTCCGTTTTGTAAAGCTGCCACTTTGGTAGCCACTTCGTCACCAATAGAGTCATCGCTCTTGACGACTTCTTGTCCCAGTAACTCTGAGAGGCGCTTGGCAACTGGAGTTAGGCGCAATTTTTCATCAACACCTTTGGGACGCCCAAAATGACTGACTAAAATGACCTTAGCTCCCTTCTGGATCAAATCCTGGATCGTTGGTAACGCTGCCCGGATACGAGTATCGTCAGTAATATTACCACCTTCCACAGGCACGTTAAAATCCACCCTTACCAAAGCACGCTTACCTGATAAATCTGCAGCAGATAAATTTGCTAAAGTTTTTTTGGACACAGTACTGCCTCCTGATTGCGTTTTTGTTATGTTTTTTAAGTAGACCCTTCCAGATTTTACCGGAGTCGGGGGTGCGGAGGTGAAACCAATGTTCAAGACAGTTCTATTTCCCATTGATCAAAGCCGAGAAGCACGCGAAGCAGCTGACGTAGTTGCCAACGTTGTGCAGAAGTACGGCAGTCGCTTAGTACTCCTAAGTGTCGTTGAGGAACCCGCCTCAGATACACCGAGTGGAGATGTCATGTCATCACCACAGACAGTTGCCCAACTGCTAGAAAATGCCAAATCTGTATTTTCTCAGCAGGGAATTCAAGCCGAAACCATTGAAAGGCAAGGCAATCCCGCTTTCACTATCTGCGATGTTGCGGATGAGGTGGAGGCAGATTTAATCGTTATGGGCTGTCGGGGATTAGGCTTAACTGACGAGGGGATCAATGAAAGCGTGACTAATCGCGTAATCAACCTTTCTCCTTGTCCGGTATTGGTTGTACCGTGAAAAGTTAGGAGTATAAACTCAGTCTGTCGGGTGCGTTAATACAGTTTGACGCACCCGACAGATTGTTGATTACTCAGTTGCCCTAAAGTCTTCAAGCACCAATACAGGCAATTCTGTTATGCGTTTGAACGTGACATCGTTAGTTAAAAATACTTCACATTTTGCAGCAAGAGCAACAGCAACTTGAAATGCGTCAGGTAATTGCAGGTTATATCTGGCTCTAAGTAGTGCAGCTTCTATTGCTATACTTGGAACTGGAATTGGATGAAAGACCATATGATCACTACCAAGCATAAGTGTGATAAAATTTTGCTGTAATTGTGTTTGTCCTAATCGATAGGGAAGTACTAAACATTCCGCCAAAGTGACTGGTGAAGTGATGCCTAAAATTAGACCATTCTGAATATGCTCAAACACAACTCTCACCAATGGAAAATATTGTGAGTCTTGTTCAACAAAGTAAATAACTGGTGCACTATCTAGAAATAAACGCGTTACACCTTCTAAACTCTCCTCAATCATCACTCTTTTTTCCTGGATTCCATTTCTTCAATTTCTAACTCTGGAAACTCCCCCCTTCTCATCCGAGTTACATATTCTTGAGCATCCATCCCTCCCAAGTGATTCGGCGCAATTCCAGCAAATTCCATCACACTGCGACTTGGCTTACGTTTGATTTCACAACGTTGTAGTCTTTGTGTTAGGTAAGCGATGAGAGACAATTGCTCATCAGGTGTGAGTGCCTTTGCTTGCTCCATTAAGTCAATTAATTCTTTAGACATCTAGGCTACTTCTCCAACACTTATTTCAAGTTTACTAATTGTGTAGAAATTTGCCATAGACTGTGCTTGTGGCGATGCCCGCAGGCTTCGTCTTAAGCCTTATCGCTCCTACAACATACTCCCCTCTCGCTTACCCTAACGCCCCAAACAACTCTGCCAACACCACATTAGAAAACAAAAACCCTTGGGGATCGCACAAGCGCAACCTCTGTTCGACGACTTCTACCCAACCTTTTTTATAGTAAGGTTGGCAACACTTGTGAATCTCCGCTACCTTTTCTTTACCAAACTGTTCGGCCAACATTCCTAAACTCACGCCTTCAGCCAAACGTAACCCCAACATTAAGGTTTCTAACAAAACTTCATTTGGTGGAGTCACTTCACAAGCAGCAGCACACCCGTCACGCACCCACTGGTAATACTCCGTCGTCTTTCGCGGGCGAGTGAATCGTTTTCCCTCTACATAACTCGCGGCACCCATACCAAAGCCATAGTAAGGGCGATTTTCCCAATAAACCCGATTGTGCTGACACTGATGTCCTGGCTGAGCGTAATTAGAAATTTCGTAATGTTCGTAACCCGCCGTCTTAAAAACTTGCTGTGCCATTTGGTACATTTTTACTGTGGTTTCATCAGCAGGCAAAGGTTGATCCCCAGCTTTGTAGTAACGACCAAAGGCAGTTCCCGGTTCAATTGTCATATCATAGACAGATATATGAGTCGGCGATATGGCAATAGCTTTCTCTAAAGACTCTTGCCAACTATCTAAAGTGTGATGTGGTAAACCGGAGATTAAGTCTATGCTGAATTCGCGAACCTCCACCTGACGAATTAAGTCTATAGCGGTGAAGATTTCTGAGACTGAGTGCGATCGCCCGGAAATTTGCAATAAATCTTCTTGAAAAGCCTGTGCACCTAAACTCACTCGATTCACGCCTGCACTACAATAACCTTGGAGATGAGCCAAATCAAAAGTACCCGGATCCATTTCCATAGATATTTCGGCTGAGGGTGATATCCCGAACCTTTCTTTTAGTGTTTCCACTAATCGCTGCAATTGATTTTTTGATAGAAGTGAAGGAGTTCCACCACCAAAAAAAATCGTTTCTAACGGTTGACCAACAGATGGTGTAACTTGAATTTCTTGACATAAAGATTCAACATATTGGGAGATAGTGCCAGAAGTTTCACCACGCAAGCGATCCCCGACAACAGACACAGGGAAATCACAGTAAAAACATCGTCGTCGGCAAAAGGGGATGTGTACGTAGGCAGAAGTCGGAATCATAGACACAGTTACTTGATGAGTCATTTCAAAAAAGTTAAATTATAATTCTTCATATTACAAACAATAAAATTTAGGATCTGATTTGTTAAAGAATTCAAAAATCATGATAGTTATCTAGTACAGGTTGGCGGAAATAAACCTACCATTCAAAACAGCCAGAAACCTTGATTTATAGAACTTTTGACTTTTGACTTTTGA
>CAZZVG010000769.1:0-4048 GCA_964657295.1 Iningainema sp.
AGGAGGATTAAACCTGGGTCAAGTTGGAGCATCTCTTCGCCGTCGAGCACTGTTGATTGCTGGTGTGACAGGTGTGATGGCAACGGTAGCAGTGTTGAAGGCAGAATCAGATCCTCCAGTGTATCAAGGCGAGTTCGAGATTTTAACGAACCCTGTCACTGGTGAAGGTCAGGCAATTTCCAATGTTCCGCAAACTTTAAGCTCCCAAGAAAGGGTAGCAACTCCTGAGAGAGTACAACCCGTTGAAACAACGATAAAAGTTTTACAAAGTCCTGTAGTCTTAGATCCTGTCATTAAAAAGCTACAAGCTAAATATCAGAACAAATATCCAAAGTTAGATTTTAGATATGACTCAATTATTGCGGACTTAACAATTGTATCTAAACAGCAAAATATCTTAGATGTGCAATTCGTAAGTCCTAAAGAAGACGTGGCTCGCGATTTCCTCAAGTTACTTGCTGACTCATATTTACAGTATAGTTTGGCGGAACGTCAAAGCGATGTTAAGCAGGCAATTGACTTTGTTGAAGTACAGAAAAAGCCACTAGAGCAACGAGTTCAACTTTGGCAAGAACGGCTGCGAACACTTAGACAAGTCAATAACTTGGTTGAGCCAACACTGAAAGCGCAAGAAGTCTCTACTCATATTGCTACCTTGACGCAAGAGCGATTAGAGAACCGGGTGCAGTTAGAACAGATGATAGTCAAGTATCAGGGCTTGCAAAGTGAGTTTGCCCAACAATCAAGCGCAGCAGCTAGTAACTCAGTGTTGAGTGACAATCCTCGTTACCAAAAGGTACTGGATCAGATTCTGGATGTAAATGCTCAGATTGCCAAACGCTCATCTATATATACGGATGAAGAAGAGGGCATGAAGCGTCTTAACGAACAAAAAGCATTCATGCTCTCAATACTTGAGCAAGAAAGGGCACGGGTTAGTAGAGATTTTCAAAGCCGTCTACGGGATCTGCAAGCGCGTGATAAATATTTAGGAGAGAAAATCAGTAGTCTTAATGGAAATTTGAGAGGTTTGGCAACTGTTAGCCGTGAATACGATAACATTCAGCGAGAATTAAAAATTGCCACCGATGGTCTGAATCAATTTTTAACCAAGGAACAATCATTGCGAATCGAGGAAGCGCAAAAGCAGCAACCTTGGAAGTTACTAGATCCTAAACTTGCTAAAGTGGGTAAACCCGAGGCTGTTTCCAACGGTGCTAAGAGAAACTTAGCTCTAGGAGGAGCGTTAGGCTTGCTGTTGGGTGTAGGAGCAGCTTTAGTTGTGGATAAGCTCAGCAATGTCTTCTACTCTTCTAAAGAAATCAAAGAAGCTTCTTTACTGCCACTACTAGGAGTTGTGCCCTTCAGAAAAGAACTTGGAGCGTCAGGTTTGCAGGAACTAGATGGTGCGCTTCAACAAGCAGCCCGTGTGTCCTTTTTTGAAGTCTTTCGCTCTCTTTACACCAATATTCTGCTTCTGGGTTCGGATACACCAATTCGATCGCTTGTCATTAGTTCACCAGGACAAGAAGACGGTAAGTCCACTATTGCAATACACTTAGCGCTGGCAGCAGCAGCGATGGGACAACGAGTATTATTAGTGGATGCAAATTTACGTTATCCCACACTACACAAACGTGTCGGACTAATGAACATTCAAGGTTTGACTGATGTGATTTCACAAGATCTAGACTGGAGCAATGTCATCGAGCGATCGCCCTTAGAAGACAACCTGTTTGTTTTAGCTGCAGGGCCAATACCACCTGATTCTGTGAGGTTGCTTGCGTCTCAAAAAATGCAGGATTTGATGAACGAGCTACAAGCATCGTTCGATTTAGTGATTTATGATACACCACCTATGGTAGGCTTTGCTGATGCCAACTTGCTAGCTGCTAATACTAATGGGGCTATACTGGTTGCTGGATTGGGTAAACTCAAACGTACCGTGTTCCAGCAGGCATTAGAGGAAATCCAAGTATCTGGTACTCCGATCTTAGGGGTAGTAGCCAATAAGTCCAAAGAAGCCACACCTGCTGCTTACAGCCACTATGAGAAGCATTACAAACAAAGCTTCAGCAGCGAATCAGTCGGAGAGGATGAAGAAACGAAGTCTGTATCAGCTTCTGCTAGCAGAATTAACTTTCGCTAAACTGACTAAACCAAAAAAGGGCAAATTGCGATGCCGTTGGCGTAACCCTTCGGGGGAAGCAAGTGTGACAACATCCGGATCGCAATTCGCCCTAAACTAAGAGTATCGACAAGCGAGAGAACGCAAAACGTTTCGGTGAATAAATGAGCAAATAGTATCAAGATTTTCGTGAAATGGTATTACACAGAAAGCAGTAGGGGCGTTCGCCCCTAAATCATTTCTCGCTGATGTTTATCGGTTAACGGTAGATCAATTATCTTAAGTAAACCGTATTGACTTAGAATTCCCCCAGAAACTAGAAACCCACCGCTTACCCAGGGGTAGACGGTGGGTTTCTAGTTTTCATGATAAGTGTTCAATCGGACATGATGTTAAACATTCTGAGTTCTTCGGCTACGATTTTTCTTCACATTCTGTACAACTGAGTTTGTTTAGGCGATCGCATCATCTATTTTTCTGGAGATTTCAAAGCTTGATCTAATACTTGCCTTGCATCTTCTGCTTTTGAGCGAGCTTCCTGATAGCGAAGATTAGCTTGAGCAAAAATTTTCAGAACTTTAAAACCTTCCTTAATCCGAGTAATTTCCTCCTCCGTCACAGAATTTTCCGAAAAAAGAATGTCAACAGCCTTACGAACTTCGAAGGCTTCGGTGCGGGACTCCTGAACTTTCAGCTTGAGTGTAGCAAGGTTACTGAGGACTTGAACTGCTTGAGTAATGGCGTCTTCACCGCCTACACTATCAATCGGTGTTTCTTTAACTTCAATGAGTTGTTCAGATCCAAATCCCTCTTCCAGTTCTGTCGGGAGTTTACCTTCATCCATCAGCTTCATTAGCTGATCCATTGCCTTCTCACGGTTTTTGGCTGAGTCTTTATTGCCAGGAACCGTGAGGATAATTTCTGGGCTTTGAGCAAGAGTGTACTGAACCATATTTGGGCTGAAAATTATATAGGCAGATTTGCTATTTTATAGCGAGCTACTTCCAGATAGCAGAATAAAATAAGCACGCAACACATATTTATTGCACTTCGGACTTGTTCTCTAGCAATCTGTGGAAGAGAGCGCGAACAATCTTACATTTTGTAAGGTAGGTAATGCTTAACAGTAGCAGGTTTAGAGCAAATAAGTTATGCATTGTCTACCGGGATCCCTTATTTCACGCGAGTCAAATAAGACTGCTATAGCTGTTGAGACTCAACAGTCAAATCTCAACAATATGCAAATTTTATATGGAACAGCTTATTTTCTCTGTAATTGTTAACCAGTAGAGGTAATTCTATTATGAATGACGCTGTTTTGAATAATTCATTACTTAATTGTTGGATATTTTATTAATCATACTGTATAAGTACAAATATACTATAAAAACCAAAAAAACACAGAACATAGAACACACAATGCAGTCCGGAGATCATTAGACATTTCCGAAAATTAATTATGCGTTCGCCAAAACCCTTGGTAGGGGCAAACGGCCCTGACGCTCGTGCCGATGCTACGAACGTCGCTAACGCACGCAGTCCCCTAGGTCGGGTTAACTCTCCTTCTCCCAAGGGGAGACGCTCCGCGAACGCGTTCAGGGCTGTCTCACCGTTCGCCCCTACGTCCGGAACTGGAGATGTCTATTAGAGAAGATTTAGAACCTACTAAATTGAAAACGACTCCTCTGGGAAATTTTACCCTGCGGCTTGTATACGCAACATACCACCGAGTCAGATCTGGTGGTATGTTGAGAAAGATTAAATAGTTAAAAACTTTGTTAAATTTATTTAATTTTTAATAATTAAGAAAGTTTTTGAGAAAATATGTGATGTTAAATTTAGATTAATGCCGAAAACCAAGGCTCAAATTTCTGGTTTGTAAACCACAGTCGCGTCAAAACTAGCAAGCCTGTAGAAAGG
>CAZZVG010000770.1:0-4038 GCA_964657295.1 Iningainema sp.
ATTTATATTTTTCACTGTCATTTAGTGTACCTCATTCAGGTGCAACCCGCTATATCCTTCGATGTCAGATTGACAAACATCACAAGTCAGCGCGATCAACAATGCAAATTTTTCTATTTCAAAACATCAGAACTTATCCCAATTCATCCGTCGCAAATCGTGACGCTGTACTGGGAAATTAAACTTAGAATCAGCTGCATCCAGGCGGCAATTTTCTGCTATTTAGAAATGAATAATAGGTGAGCGATATTTTTCTATGTTGCACAAAGTATCGATTACAAACTATCAATTCTAAGTGCTAAAATTTAACGCTCTTTAATGCTACTTGGCATCAGATGCGATCGCAGTTAATCAGTTCCTTGTCCAGGCGTTTTAAGCAGATAGGAACTGAAACAGACGGTATTGTTGAAATAATTGAAATGATTTGCATGTTCATCTCCTGATGATTACAGTCGCCATGCCCAGTGGCGACCAGAGATGAACCTGAGACTCTATGTGATAAAACTCGACCATTCGGGGAGCCGCATTGATCACGAACCAAGCCGATCTCCGATTGCATGGACAAGACGCGCCAGTTGTTGGGCTTTTAGTTTTGGCAGCAGACTTAAAATCAATGCAAGATCTGCTTCTGGTGATTCTGAGTCAGGCGGTTGGGTTACCTCTTTACCTTCGCGTCCTTCCCAGTTACCAGAGTCATTTACCCAAACCTCATAAATGAGATGTATATCGTCGTCCGTGATTAACTGAATTTGCCTTCATGTCGTTTTCAGCGTCGTGGTTAACTTTTCCTAAGTTTAGGTTGCCTTCATGTTGCTCTACTGCGAGTCGCAAAGCATAGGCGATCGCTGCGTCCTGTTGTTCGCTCATCCTTGACCTCTCCTGAAAATGGCATGTCCTTTTTAATGTAAATGAATAACTGGGCGCTACAACCAAACTCTGAACTTTCTCATATACCAAACTTTGAGCAACTGTGTCAGGGAGCAATAGCTCAACAGGGTCAACACTAGCCAGGGGAAATAGCTGATGGGCAAAGCTACTAATCCCAGCTTAGCTCCAAGTGGGGATTGGGGAATAGCGATACCAGCTGCCATGATCGTCAAGGTTAACAGCGTCATCGGCACAGATGCCCAACTTTGAAAAAACGGAATTAAGCCAGTTCGGATTATATGGACAATCAATGTTTGGGATAATAAACCTTCAACGAACCAGCCGGATTGGAACAGGGATTGCGACTGTACAGTGTTAGCACCAAAGATGAACCACATTAAGCCAAAGGTTGTGTAGTCAAACACAGAACTGATTGGACCAATTAAGAGCATGAAGCGCCCAATGTCGCCAATCATCCATTTATGGGGTTTGGTCAGGTAGGCTTCATCGACATTGTCAAAGGGAATGGCAACCTGGGATAAGTCATACAGCAGATTTTGTATTAATAGATGGATCGGTAACATAGGCAAGAACGGCAACAGAGCACTCGCTCCCAACACACTAAATACATTACCAAAGTTAGAGCTAGCGGCTATCTTGATGTATTTGATAATGTTGCCAAATGTCTTTCTGCCTTGAATGACTCCCTGTTCTAGAACGAGCAAACTCTTTTCCAGGAGAATGATATCGGCAGATTCCTTAGCAATATCCACTGCTGTATCCACTGAAATCCCAACATCTGCCTCTCGAAGAGCTAGTGCATCGTTAATTCCATCTCCCAGATAACCAACCGTGTGACCTTTAGATTGCAGTGCCCTAATCACTCTAGCTTTTTGTGGCGGAGAGAGTTTGGCGAAGACGGTAGTTGTTGGCGCTAGTTCCGCCAATTCAAGATCGGACTTAGCTTCGATTTCGCTACCCAGTAAGGTGTGGTGAACGTATAAGCCCACATCTTGGCAGAGCTTGCGGGTCACGATCTCATTGTCCCCCGTCAAGATTTTGACCTGTACACCACACTGACTGAGGGCAGCTAGAGCCTCTGTTGCCGTCGGTTTGGGCGGGTCGAGAAAAGCCAGATAACCGCTTAAAATCAGCTGATTCTCATCTCGCAGCGTGTAATGGCTGGTTCGCGGGGCTATTTCCTTGTAAGCGACGGCAATCACACGCAGTCCTTCTTCATTTAACTGGTGCGTCACTCGTGTCACAAGTTCATTCAGCGACTGATCCAAAGGTAGCAGGTTGCCGTCATCAACTTCGACATAAGTACAAATCTTTAATATTTCTTCGACAGCCCCCTTGCAAATCAACACACGACAACGGTTTTCTGTTTCCACGACAACTGACAGGCGACGGCGGACAAAGTCGAAAGGAATTTCATCAACTTTGCGGTAATTGTCTTCAATCTCCAAAACATCTTGCAGCATTTCAACCTGCTTGATCACTGCAAGGTCTAGTAGGCTTTTTAAGCCGCTTTGGTAGAAGCTGTTGAGATAGGCGTACTTCAGCACAGCAGGATTTTCGTGCCCATGAACATCCAAGTACCGATCCAGAATAATTTTGTCTTGGGTAAGAGTCCCCGTTTTATCAGTACACAAAATGTTCATCGCGCCGAAGTTTTGCATCGCGTTGAGACGTTTGACAATCACCTGATGGCGTGACATCTTCACTGCACCTCTAGCCAAAGTGGCGGTGACAATCATCGGTAACATTTCTGGGGTAAGACCAACTGCGACGGATACGCCAAAAAAGAAAGCCTCCACCCAATTCCCTTTGGTGAAGCCATTAATCAGCAACACAATCGGCACGCCTACCGCTATGAACCTCAGTAGCAGCCAACTGACACCGTTCAACCCTTTGTCGAAACTCGTTTGCGGGTGCTGTCCGACAACTTTCTTGGCTAAAGAACCAAAGTAAGTACTGCTACCTGTCGCCACAACTACGGCTTTTGCTTTGCCACTGACAACATTTGTACCCATAAAACAGATGTTGGGCAGTTCCAGTGGGTTAATGAGGTGTGTGGTTGACGGTGGGGCAACTTTCTGGACAAATTCCGACAATTTTTCGGATTTCTCAGTTGGTAAAGACTCACCTGTCAGGACAGCCTGATTGACAAACAAGTCTTTGGCAGTGAGCAGCCTCACATCGGCTGGCACGAGATCGCCTGCAGCCAGGTAAATAATATCTCCAGGTACCAAGAACTTAAAGGGGATTTCTTCTTTTTGCTCCAGCTTGTTGTATAGACAACGGCTAACTGTTGCCGTTGTACTCACAATCTTCTTCAATGCTTCGGCTGCTTGGTGGGAGCGAAACTCAGTGATGAAACGCATTCCTGCACTGACAAGCACCATGCTGCTGATAATCACCGTCGATTCAACGTTGCCGGTGAAATAGGAAAGGGTCGCTAGCCCAAGCAACAGGAAAATGAAGGGGTTTCTTGCAGTTAAAAGTAGTTGTATGTACCACTGGGGCGGTCTTTCATGGGCAACTTCATTCCAGCCCCATCTGTGGCGGCGATCGCGTGCTTCTTGGTGGGACAACCCGACTGGTGATGCTGAGAGTGCTTCTAGCACTTGACCTGTATGTTTGAAGGCGGACTTAACTACTCGCAGCGACGACATCCGTACATAGGTACTTGATTTTGCCGATGACGAACGGTTAAAAACAAACAGCAGGCGATGGGGAAATTGGAAGTCCATGGGCTTTGTACCTCTTCCTGAAAGTTAGGAATTCCGAGAGAAATTTTTGACCCAAGCCTTTTGAAAAGTAAAGCAGGGGATGAGGATGATGACTACGATTTTTCGCGATCGCACTTCTACCCCCCCTGAACGGTTACACTTTTGTGCGAATCAGGTGCTGAAAGTCTCATTATGTCATCGCCATGTTGTCAACTTTTGTGCGAACCGACAAATGTGAATTAATCAAGGGCTAGAAAGTCTCTAGGAGTAATGATCTGGTTTTGATATTCGGCTAAGGTCTTAAGTGATAAAAGGTCTTGATCTCCTGTGAGCAAAAATTCGGACTTGGAGTCTTTGGCAAGTTCTAAAAATTTGTTGTCGTCTGGATCTCTACAGATGTTTATTTGAGATTTTATTTCGATTAATTGACTATATT
>CAZZVG010000771.1:0-4037 GCA_964657295.1 Iningainema sp.
ATTAGCTTTGCGCCAGTTGACACCTTGCCAATTCGTAGTTCTTTTGGTTACATTTGCATAAATCTTATGAGATAGACCAACGTTAACTTTAAAATCTATTTCTTCTGATTTAGGGTTAAAAATAATCACATGATTAATGCCATTTTCATCTTTCTCACCCTGATTATTAGTTTTCTGAAAAACCAGACTGAATTTTTCATCTTGCCCCAGACAATTTTTAGCTTTAGCAGTTGCTAAATTTTGTTCAATTTCTTGACATCCTAATAACAATATCAAAGTAATTACAAAAATATGTAAAATAAATAATTTAGTTTTGAACCAATTTAGTTTTGGCATGTAGGCGGTGTATAAACGCTTAGTGTAATCTACTAATAAAATAACGATTCCTAGAATGGAATCCAATTTATCTTATCAAGCCATTCTTCAGCTTCAGTAGTATCCCAAATCAGAAAAAGCGCTTCTGCCCAACTACCTATTGTTCCGCTTGAACGTAACCATACTAATCCCCAAATATGTCCACCTGCTTCCCAATGTTCTTCTAGGTGTGTGGGAATACTTTTGCGATTATCCGTCACCAATACCCGTTGAGATAACTCCAGATAACATAGAATATCTGGATCGAGGGTTCCTAATGATGGTGCATCTGGATCTCCAACTCGTAGAATATCTATTGCTGAGTTGAGACGTAAAACAGCAGCCTTCAGCTTTGGCGACAAATTTTCGTCTAGTAAGAAACGTAATTTCACTAACGTTTGAGTAACTCCTGTTCTCGTTGAGCTTTGACTGCTCTCAGACGTTGTGCCAAAGGAGAGGGATTCGCTAGCCATTCTTGATAACGCTGTTCCCGCCACTTTGCCAACCGCAACATATAAGCATCCATTTTGACACGATTATGCAAATAGTAGGTAATCGTAGCGTAAATCTTTTCCAAATTTAGGGAAGGTAACTCCTCCAAAATCTGCTCAGGTGAATATCCCTGCAAATAATAATCAATCACATCATCAATACCAATACGATGCCCTTTGATACGGATGTCATCTGGATCTAAAAATTCAAAATAATCTTCTAGTTGCATACGTCTATTTCTGTAGGATTTTATAGCGGTTCTTACGCCTAACATGACTGTAAGATTAGCGATGCAATTTTTTCTCTTCCTCTACTTAAACGGTAATTTAAACGTAAAAACCCCACTACAGTATAACCGTATTGGGGTAGAAATATTTAAGTTAATTTTCGCTAATCTAAAACCCTAAGTTAAAAGAGCCATTCTAAAACAGCATCTTCTTTCTTATTAGTATTCCGAGATGGCGTTTCACGATGAAACTTCATGTGAATGGAACGTGTTTGTTCACCATCAGCAGCAACAGCCTTAATTGGATAGTCAATCAAACCATCTTGGAAGGACATCTGAAAACGGAATGTACCATCTGGATTCAGCTTGATTGGATGACCACCAATAGTTACATTAGCATCAGGTTCGGTCGCACCATAAACAATCAACTCAGCATCAGCGATTAACCAGAACTGGCGCGGACGCATGGGTACGTTACCAGAGAAGCCAGCACCGGACATTCCAACACCGGACATTGTTAAACCGGAAGTTGTCGGAACTGCCCACATACCTACGCCAGAGGGGAAGATATAGGAACTGATGGCTTGTTCTGGACTCACAGAAGTGGGAACATGCTGCATTGATCCGAACAGAGAACCTGCAACCCGCATTGCTTCAGCAGACTCAGCCATGCCAAAGATTTGGTCGTAAATTGCATTCTCGCCAGCAGCTGTAGTCGTAGCTGTCGCATTCTCAGCCGATGCCGATGCCGTTGCCGATGCTGCTCTCAGAGCAGGGGGAACCAGATTATAAACAGTCTGATCACGCAAATCTTCATCAAAGTTGACATTAATGAAAATGTCCT
The DNA here is from genome assembly GCA_964657295.1 of Iningainema sp. GTDB lineage: Bacteria > Cyanobacteriota > Cyanobacteriia > Cyanobacteriales > Nostocaceae > Rhizonema. The sequence goes on from CAZZVG010000771.1 coordinate 1,917, forward strand.
CAATCCAGTCAGATGGATATACAGGAGGAACGTGTACTCGTGCCGAGCGAGCTAGTACCAACCAACGACCATCGCCACAACGATAACCGATGTCGATGACATAATCGCGATCGCTTACTGGAACTGGTAGATACCATTCCCTTGCCAGTTCATCACAGGGATATTCCTGAATGCTGTGAGGGCTTTGGTAATCTAGGTTGATGTCGGTGACATCATAAATCCGTAATGCCAGCTGTTGTCCTCCCTGACGGCGCACTTCCTCTTTTTGTTCATTAGGAACATCCCAATAGGTGTAAGCCCATTGAGGATCGCGAGGCATAAGGACAATGCGGCTTTCACCATAGCCAATAGGGAGTTCTGCGAGTCCCTCATCGACATCCGCGAGATAACCACCAGTACGATCTTCTTGACCAAGCTCAAATTTCGCTGCTTCCACGGTTTCCTGTGCCTCCATTGAATGAGATTGGTTAAGAGATGCTTTGTGTTGCTGTACTTCTTGAATTGCTGCTAGCAGTTGCGATTTCCGCATTCGGCTATAACGAGATATGGTACATTCGCTAGCGACTCTGCGTAGTTGCCGCAATGTCATCTCTTCTAGCGGTGGACGTTCTTTTGCCATAATATTTGGCCTCCAGTAGTTTGAAATTTAAATGATATCCCCTGGTTAAAAAGTGGTCGATTCTTATGTACTCAACCCCAGATGAACTTCTTATTCCTGACTCCTGGTTTCGCTGTCTTATTCAGCGTTTAATGTGTTTTTAAATTGTGGTTTATCACCGGTCAATTTCCATTCATGCCAAAACCAGTATTTTTTTTGGAAGTGAAAGATTTGCTTGTCTATAAATAAATATTAACCAGTAAACTGCTGTTGGGATCAAGGGGGTTACCGACGCATTTTTGCTCTTTCCACGTGTTTAGTAGCTTTTTGGGGATCAATAAGTCATGATTTGATGACATTTGCACCTAATAATTGGGTGAGGAGCCATTATTTTGGAAGTCAATATAATGAAATGATGACATTTGAGACTGTGTGGGAATTTCTTGCACCCCGCAGTGATCAACTCGTAACATACGCATTTTCAATGTTGCCTGCCCATGGGAAAGCGCACAACCGCGTCTACCCTACCCAAAGTTTTTGAGCAAATCTCACAGCGAGTCTAGCCAGCAAGACAGCAAAGCAACCTAAAATCAAGTAACCCAAACGACGATGGCGGGACAGTAATAAACCTAAAGCTACGCTGAGGGATACAATACCGTAAGCTAAACGACTCAAGGATATTGTGCTGCCAGAAGCTAATAACAACCCAATTCCGCAAAAGCCATAGATAGAGGTTACTAGGGTTAATTGAGTGCGTAAGCGCCATAACACGTAACTACCACCTAAAATTGTGACTGCATTTAGCAGGTTATAAATGAACCAATCGTCAGCGAGTATTAACAAAAATAAGATGAGAGCGTAATAAAAGCCGCCGACAACTTTGAGCAAATTTCGACGTTGACGGAAGTGCCATAAGAGACAACCTGTAACAACAATGATGAATAACAATAAAGGATGCAACGGGTTGTGAATTGAACTATCCTCCCAATTCGATGTACCGATGGCAATTTGTACTAGCATTTCTAGCCAATCCTGCCAATTAAACCCAAAAGAGGGACGCCATCCCCGTTGTGCTGCGATAAAAGCAAAAGGATCGCCAAAATGAATGGCACAAAATAGGCTGAACAGCAGCACTCCTATAGCAGTAGTAAAAGACACAATGTAGGCAATGGGAGAGCGGCGTTGTTTCACTGCAGCGATGGCAATTGCGGGAAGGAGGGCTAACCCAGTAGGACGAGTTGCTGTTGCCATTGCACCCCACATCGCAGTCCATCCATATTGCTTTTGATCAAAGGCTTGTAAAGCTGCCGTACTCAAAAACAAATATAATCCCTCCGTGTAAATCACACTCCCAAATAAAGACATCGGACACCAAGCCACTACAGCAGTCGCCCATCGCGCTGCAATGCTTCCATGATGTTTCTCCACCCAAAAGTACAAACAGTAAAGTGTCGCGCAAAATGCTAAGTTGTTTACCAAGGTACCTGCCACTTCAAAGGGTAAGCCAAGGCTCATGACTTCTC
>CAZZVG010000772.1:0-4037 GCA_964657295.1 Iningainema sp.
AGCGATTAATTAGGCAATGGGTACGTTCCAGGCAACTCCCCCCTGAACGGTTACCAAATATCAGAGTCAAACAACTTGCAGAAATCCGCAAAGATTTTGATTTAATCCTTCAGTACATAACACAACACGGTTCAGTTAGCACCAAAAACCTTTCAGCTGCGTAGGTTGAGGAGCCAGCGCTGTAGGAGAGTTTCCCTCCGTAAGCAACTGGCGTTTGAGGAACGAAATCCAACATTTGTGTGAGCATTCCCAACTGATTGTTCACCAAACAAGTCTGTTTCGGTTTCTTCGCGGAAAGTGGTTTCCAGAATGCCAGCACGAGAGCCGCCGATACCTTCCAGCGATCGCGCATCAATCGGGATAAAATCACAATGATTAATCCTCTACTTCTGGCTCACCGATTGTCTGCTGTGACGCATGACGAATGTGCAGAATTCTCACGCCCCGGAAGGGGCTGCTCATCAAGAACAGTAAATAGAATCCGATAAGTTTGTTTCCCTTGCCCGTAAAGAAGTTGACGAATTTCTTGGCTAAAAAAGGTATCTTCACGAGCAATCGCACAACGTCGAGGCATTTCTTGGAGAGAAACGATCGCGTTAATCAGCCCTTGATACCAAATTTGAGCGCGTTCGCCTGTGGTAAACTGAGACAAATTTAAGAATGCTGCGTCCGCTTCAGCTTTCGCAACGCTAGAAAAATCAATCCGGTACGTCATGCTTGAAGAGACAATCCATACTTTTGATTTTGCTCGGCAATAAAGTCCTCTAAACTCGAAAATTGCCCTTGCTCAAAATCATCAAGCCCACGTTGGATTTCCTTTAAAGCCTCAAAAAAATCATGATCGTCCAAACTCAGCCCCAAAGCCAGAACGAAGAGTGCCATTTGCGAAATATCTTGTCCGGTACTTTCAGCACGCTGTTGCAACAGCGCCTCAATTTTTGGTGGCAGATCGAGTGTAATGGACATTGTTGACTTTCCCAAGTGCAATACTGGTTTTATTATAGTGATCGCATCTTCCTGTTCGGTGATCGCACAAAGCATGTTTCCAACAGTGGCAACCACAATAAAACAATTACTTATGCATAGCTGGTTGTAAATTGTTGATATTAACTTGATGGAAGATAAATACCTTGAACGACTTGATATTTACGCTCAACATCCAGCTTTTAGGAGAAGCGATTTATGGCGGTATTTGGACTTTTGATAACCTCAAACCAGGAAAATATCAAGTGAAGTCCAATCAGATCCCCGACTTCTTAGAGAAGTCGGGGATCTGTGTCCTTGACTCCCGCCTCTTAATTACTCTTGATCCAACTGAACATAGCACGCAAGTCTTTGCCGACTTCTTCAATTGGGTGTTCGCTTTCTTGACGACGCATAGAAGTAAACCCAGCTTTACCTGATTGATTTTCTAAAACAAATTCCCGTGCAAATTGTCCGGATTGAATTTCTTTAAGAATTTGACGCATTTCTAATTTGGTTTGTTCGTTCACAATCCGAGGTCCACGGGTATAATCACCGTATTCAGCTGTGTTAGATATGCTGTCGCGCATTTTAGCCAAGCCCCCTTCGACGATTAAATCAACAATCAATTTGACTTCGTGAAGACATTCAAAGTAAGCTAATTCTGGTTGATAGCCGGCTTCGACCAAAGTTTCAAATCCGGCTTTGATTAAGGCGCTCAATCCGCCGCACAGTACTGATTGTTCACCAAACAAGTCGGTTTCGGTTTCTTCGCGGAAAGTGGTTTCGAGAATGCCAGCACGAGAGCCGCCGATACCTTTAGCATATGCCATAGCGCGATCGCGTGCCTGACCACTGGCATCTTGATACACTGCAAACAGACAGGGAACTCCTTGACCTTGTTCATACGTCCGCCGTACCAAATGTCCCGGTCCTTTTGGTGCTACCATCACCACATCTATGTTAGCAGGAGGAACAACTTGACCAAAGTGGATATTGAAGCCGTGAGCAAAAGCTAACACATTCCCTTCTTCGAGATTTGGTTCAATGTCTTCTTTGTAAACTGTTCTTTGCACCTCATCTGGTAATAAAATCATGATGAAGTCAGCCGCCTTGGCTGCATCTGCGACATTCTTCACTGTTAATCCAGCAGCTTCAGCTTTCGCCGCCGACTTACTGCCCGGATATAGCCCGACAATGACATTCATACCACTATCTTTGAGATTCAGGGCGTGAGCGTGACCTTGGGAACCATAGCCAATAATGGCTATAGTCTTTCCAGCTAAAAGGTCTAAATTAGCATCTTCGTCGTAGTACATCCGGGCCATAGGAGAATCTCCACTCAGCAAGCTTACTTTATTGCAGAATTGTTATTTTACATCACATCGGATCATGATGCTGTTTCGCTATCGATTCTTTGCACTTCGTCACTAGATAATTTCACATCTACAGCACGTACCGAGTCTTCGATGCTGGAAATTTTGCTAGCACCGGGGATAGGCAAGATACAGGGTGATTTGGAACGTAACCACGCCAGCACAATACAGTATACCGACACATTTTTTTCCTGAGCTAACTTGGATATTGTCGGAAAATCTTGCAAGCTCTTATGGCGACGACTCCCACCAAACGGACTCCAAGGCAAAAACGTCAAATTCTCGTTCTCACAATACTCCAGCACACCATCAAACTCTGGTTGTCTCTGCCAAGGGTTATACTGATTTTGCACGGAGACAATATCAACGACATCCCGCGCCTGCTTGATTTGAGCAACGGAAAAGTTAGAAACTCCCACAAACCGAATCATTCCTGCCTCTACTGCTTCCAGTGCTGGTGTGAGGGATTCCTCTATGGTATAGTTAGTATCTGGAGCATGGTATTGCCAGATATCTATAGGTTTATTACCACCTAAAGTCTCAAAACTGGTGCGGATGGTTTCCCGCAAATGCTTTGGATCACCATTGCGTGTCCAACTGCCATCGGGACGCATTAAACCGCCCTTAGTTGCTACAATGACTTCACTGACATCGCCATTGTAACTTTGCAAAGCTTGATGAATCAGCTGCTCGTTGTGATGCTTGTCTGGTTCATCTTTACAGTAGGAGTCGGCAGTGTCGATAAATGTGACTCCTAATTCTAAGGCATGATGGATGACGTTAAGCGATTCTGATTCTTTTGGGCGATCGCTTAACGACATCGGCATACCCCCCATCCCAATCGCACTCACATAAACACCAGTTTTTCCGATCTGTTTTGTTTCCATGTTTTTCATTTCCGTTTTCTATACATTCAGTATTCCGCAGCGTCGTCATATCTGTAAACATTCGCTCAAGCCAACCAAATAAGTAAGCGATACTGGAAAATAAGGGCTATTACGCTCATATATACCAATTGGTATGAATATTGTTGAGAATTCATCCCTCGAAGGGATTACCTCACACAATAGAAGGCGTATGGGTATACCTCATCCAATCATACAAATGATCATCGTGATTTCACGGTTTAAACCCAGAGCAACTGTTGTATAGAATATTTCCAATAATCAGGCGATAACGCTTATGAGCGACTTTCCAGACTTTACCAGCTACGGTTTCAGGGTGATTCGAGAACTAGGTTATAATCCTAATGGTGGTCGCGTCACCTACCAGGCGTTGCAAATAGATTCTCTTGAAGAAATTGTCATTAAGCAGTTTCAATTTGCGCGATCGCTCACTTGGCGTGGGTTCAAAGCTTATGAGCGCGAAATTCAAGTCCTACTTGGGTTAAACCATCCGGGAATTCCTCGTTATCTCAATTCATTTGAAACCCCTTCTGGGTTTTGCATGGTTCAGGAATACAAAAATGCTCAAACTTTAGCAGTCAGGCGTAGTTTTGCCCCAGATGAAATTAAGCAAATTGCCATTGATCTCCTCAAAATTTTAGGATATCTGCAAAGCCGAATTCCACCGATAATTCATCGCGATATTAAGCCAGAGAACATTTTGCTCGATCAGGAGATGAATGTTTATTTAATTGATTTTGGCTTAGCGAAAATTGGCGATGTTGAAGTCGCCGCGAGTAGTGTTGCAGTGGGA
>CAZZVG010000773.1:0-4035 GCA_964657295.1 Iningainema sp.
GGGTCAAAAGTCAAAAGGAAGAACCACCAAAATAAATTTACTTGCTCTGAAGTATCGACGTAGTATTTCTTGCGCTGTGCGTCTCGAAATACATGTTTTTCATTTTCCATAAATGAATTTACTTGCTCTGCATCCCTTTTTTGTATCGGTCAGTTGATTTCTAGCTCGATTTAAGTCCGTGGATAGTGTGTTGTTGACCTTATCAGAGTCTAAAATCCATGTTTGTATAGTAGTCACAATAATTATGTCTGATCAGAAAATAGTTCCCAATCCACAAGAATCGAGGAATCCAGAAGAGGATTCCTCGCAATTAAGTCCGGAAATTCTTGACAAAATCAAACACCCTGCGAGAATAGACGATGTCATGCGGGACTTACCGCCTGAAGAACTTAGGAGTAATCCAGCTGTAACACCGGAAAGGTTGGATGATCCAAGCGGCGAATAATTTGATGGTGTAAGGGGAATGGTGATTTTATAGATAAAGTCGTTCTTTCCTAAATGCTTCGGTAAGCACAAGCTGATTCCGGGTTTTCCCTTACACCCCAACACCCAGAGATCCCTATACCCCAAGTTAACCTATGTTGCCAGTCATCTATTCAGACGAGTTTCTGGAACACAAGACAGGATCTTACCATCCAGAAAAGCCAGAACGCTTGCAGGCGATCACCACGGCTCTCAAAGAAGCTGCATTTATCGACCAAATTGAGTGGCGATCACCAACCTCCCCAGAAGCCCGTTCGTTGATGTCGCTGTTAGAAAAGGTACATACTCAGCGATACATATACAAAGTCCAAGAAATTGCTCATGCTGGTGGTGGCCATTTAGATGGAGATACGCTGATTTCCGAGCGCAGTTATGATGTAGCCTTGTTAGCGGTAAGTGCTTGGATGGATGGAGTTGATGCTGTCGTCACAAATCAAAATCCAGCTTTTGTGCTAGCCCGTCCACCAGGACACCACGCTGAAAAAGATGGAGGAATGGGGTTTTGTTTGTTTTCCAATGCGGCGATCGCGGCTCTCTACGCATTGAAACAACCAGGAATCAACCGCGTCGGCATTCTGGATTGGGATGTGCATCACGGCAATGGTACGCAGGCGATCGTGGAAACTAACCCGCAAATTGCTTACTGTTCATTACATCAATACCCCTGCTATCCGGGTACTGGGAAAGCACAAGAACGCGGCTTTCACAACAATGTCCTCAATGTACCTTTTCCTCCAGGTAGCGATATTGGCATATATCAGCCAGTTTTTGAAAAAAAGGTAGTCCCTTTTTTCTCTGAGTTTCAACCCGATTTACTGATTGTAAGTGCTGGTTACGATGCCAACGCTGACGATCCCCTAGCAAGTATAAATCTTCAACCACAAGATTACGGTTTGTTTACAGATTATATTTTGCGAATAACTCGGAAAATTGTTTTTGGTTTAGAAGGCGGGTACGATTTATCAACTCTTTCTCAGTCTGTTTTAGCAACAATTGAACGTTGTCTGGTGTAATAATCAGGGTGTCGGGGTAGGAATCACTAGGTAAATGCGTATCAAAAAATACGTATATTTGCGAAGTTTTTTTAGATAACTGGCATTTATTACCAATTTTTGAGCGCTCAGGTAAGCACTGCACAAATATAATCTAGGTTTTTATGGGCATAGTTTAGCACTTAAGAATTATGCCCTATAATAGTCTGTCCACCCTCAAAAATCTAGGATTTTTCGCGATCTTCTTAACAGATTGTTCAGCCGTGGGTTGTTGACACAGCTTCTAATTGACAAATACTGCTAAAAGTTCACCCAATCTTCAAAAGAAAAAGTTAAAGCCTAGCTTTGAAAGAGCTAAAGTTTTGTTAAGATGCAATTGCTAGTAATTTTTAGAGCGAAATTCAGACGTCAGCGTGTGTAAAGAGTAAATATTACTAGCAATTATAGCGTTCAGAAGGAAAAGCAATGACAACCTACATTTTCTTCGATGATGCCCTCCATATGCTTGTCAAAGCCTTCTTGATGTCGGTAGTACTGCTGATAGGGGCTTCCGGCATTGGCTTGGCGGTAATCGAAACAATGGAAAAATCAGCCGTTCGTGTTCACCCGAAACGACTCTCTGGAGGATAGTCTCCGCAGTAGCTTTGCTGACATCAACCCAAAAAGTTTATTTCTTGTTGAAAACGATTATTTGCAGGTGTTCGCGTCAAAAAAAACCAGGGAACACTAAAGTATGAAAGCCTCACAGTGTTGCAGGAAACCTATAAGTCACAGGCGTTATGGGGATCTGTATAACTACTGATAAATCAACAAAGGAACATACTATAATGGGTTTTTTCGACAGAGTATTTACGCAAAGCCAAGATCAAGAAGCACTCAGTCCTGCTGAAGCTTTCGCCGCCATTACTTTAGCTGCAACAACCTCAGACGGTTGTCTTTCAGATGAACAAGCGTTTGGTATTTCATCAACATTGTCTCGACTGAAGCTTTTCAGAAATTATTCCAACGATGTTATGAACAGGATGTTTGACAAACTCCTGAGTATTCTGAAACTGCAAGGAATTGATACTTTATTTAATGCAGCTAAAGAATCTTTGCCGTATGACTTGCGAGAAGCTGCTTTTGCGGTAGCCACAGATTTGGTATTGATTGAAGGAATTTTGACACAAGAAGAACAAGGCTTTTTAAACGATCTGTATCAGGCTTTGGGAATTCCTGATGATACCGCTACACAAATAGTGCAAGTCATGTTGATTAAAAACCGGGGGTAGGGAGTTGATATGAGATGGCGACAAATTCCCTCCTCCCTACTCGCCATCTCCCTACTAAATTAAAAAAGCTACTGTATGGCCATCCGTGCAGGAATTATCAGAAAATTCACCATCCAAGCGGCGGTTGTCCCCCCATGGGAGGAAGATAGTTCGGTTGCAGCTTCCCTCAAATTCTCCCGAATTATTCACAACTGCTATAAATTTCCTGGGACCTAAAATATTTGTATAAAGAAGTAGACACTTTTTGAATGCAGAGTTGAATGAGTTTATAGCGTTATAGTTTTTAGTTGCACTCTCGTGCGATGACCTCGCAACTACAAGCCTATTGTGATACCGATTCACTTTAAAGTGGATACAAATAAGTTGACTTACGCTAAGCTTCTGACTGAGCATAGCATCGGATGTTTTGATTATATAGAGCTATGATGATGTGCGAAGATCTCGCCAGTAATTCTTTGGAGAATTTGCTTTTTATGCGCCATGTTATCAAAATAGCGATCGGCATGTTTGCTGCTCTCCCTGTGATGGCATTACCTGTAGACGCTTTACAGGTACAGGTGACTCCATCTGCTCCTCACTTGGGGGATACACTGTCAGTTGTGATTAACCAGGATAACTCCACGAATAGCAGTAATTTGAAAGTGGTAAGTGGTGAAAATATATACCCGGCATTTGAAATTGCTCCCAATAAGTACCGGGCTTTTATTCCCATAACGCCTCTAGAAAAACCAGGAAAAATAACAGTTCGAGTTTTAGGGGCAGATCTTGAACAGAATTTGTTGGTTGTGGTGAGCGATCGCACTTTCCCCGTACAACACATTAATTTCTCACCAGGAAAAGCGGGATTGGAGGCGACGGAACATGAATTACAGCGTGTAGCAGCTTTCAAAGCACTCAAAACACCGCAAAAATATTGGAGTGGTATTTTTATCAAACCGAATACTGGTCCGATTACAACAATTTATGGTGTGCGCCGCTACTATAATGGTAAATTTGCAAAGGATTACTACCATCGTGGCATTGACTATGCTGGTGCTGCGGGTTCACCTGTAGTCGCACCAGCAGGTGGAAGAGTCGCTTTGGTAGGAAGAGTATCTGAAGGGTTTCGGGTTCACGGTAACGTAGTTGGCATCGATCACGGTCAAGGTGTGACAAGTATTTTCATGCACCTGAGTCGCATTAGTGTTAAAGAAGGCGATGTTGTCCAACCTGGTCAAGTCATTGGCGCAGTGGGATCGACAGGCGCAGCTACTGGTCCACATTTGCACTGGGGTTTATATGTCAATGGT
>CAZZVG010000774.1:0-4034 GCA_964657295.1 Iningainema sp.
GCGTCTCACTCACGTCTCCTGGTGCCGTAAGGCTGGCAATACCCGTGAGAGTTATCGGCGTCATTAGCCAAGTAAATCCCCAATTGTGAGGATTGACAATAATACTATTCCATGCTATAAAGGTGTTGCGCCATAGTAGTAAGTAACTCGTGACGGCTAGAGCCAAACCAATATGCCATGCACTACGTCGCCAAATTCCATTGCCAACACTTAATAGCCACTCAGCCACCATCAGCGCTAACAAAACACATGCCCAAACTTCCAGATGAAGACTGGGCAATAGGCAATCAATTGTAGAGCAAAGCGTCAGTACCCCGGTGATGTGTGTCAAGTAAATGAGGGGTTTTCCTTGTTCCCTGCTTTCCTCATGAGCGCGTCGTCGGTAAACGACTGCAAGAGTGATTGTGGAAAAGAGTAGATTCAGAGATCGTAATATGGGATTTACAAAAGAGATCGTTGTTAATAAGCTTCCGCTCAATAGCGTGAGGAAATCGCTAAAACGAGCTAAATCTCTCCAATGGATGCGATAAATCCGATCCGTAAGCGCCACCATGAAAATCAAGTAGGGAAATAGAGCGACACTGAGTAACGCCCAAGGTGTATGTTGAGAATGGGTGAGTTTCGTCCCAACAGCGATCGCCCATTCTTGTAACCCGACAGGTACTAACCGCCAACCCAGCCAAACCATTTGTAGACTGATGGCGAAAATTGCCGAGAGTGAAGCTTTCCCAGCATATTGCTCTAAGCGACGGCTGAAAAACCACAAACTCAAGCCACTCACGGCAATTGCCTGCCACGGTGATGCTTCTACCGAAACAAGCCAACCGATGAAGAGTAAGATTCCGCCGAGAACTTCCCATGGTAATTGGGGAGTCGGCAGTGAGCGAGAAGAATTGCTTTCCAGTCTTCCTTGCCTCCTTCGAGATTGTGCCAACCAAGTCACAAGCCAACCGCAGATGCCGAGCGCCAACCCCAACTGAGTGATATTAATCTGGACAACAAAAATGGCCCGTACTAAGAGTACTGCTAAACCATAAACCACAACTAAGGCGGGTAAAGTGATGCCAAGTCCAACACGCCTATCGTCAGCATTTCGGAGAGGAATTCGGTTTTGATGACGATGAACGGTAATGATGGTTGTGCTTACCATCGCCAAATAAACGGCAATTAGGGGAAATCCTGGGAGTTTCCAACCCCAGTGTAAGTAAGAAAGCCCTAAAATGTTGAATAAAGGCAATTTCCCAAGTGGCGAATTAGTGACAAACAGCCGATTTTGGCAGAGTAAAATTGTGATGGCTGTCAGAGTTGGACTAGCGATCGCAATTGCAATCCAGTCTACTGGATTCTTCCACAAAGAGAAGCTATCCATTGCCCAAAAGTTAACCGGCACTAACAAAAGGGTGACAATCAACAATGTTTGAGCCGTTAATCTTAAATTAGGCTGTCTGCCTGCCCAGAAACTAAACCCCCAGAAACTCACAGTATAAGCAAACAAAACCCCATACTGTCCAAAAGCGGGAAACCTTTGCCATTGACTGGCAGCAAGTACAGAAGAGGATACTACAACCAAGAATACCCCTAAAAACAGCAGCCACCGGACACTGAATTCTGCCTGCAATGACTGCAACATTGTGGCAATGAAATTGGGTGGCGTCTCTCTTTCTATCGCCAACGCTGCAACCGGGTTGGAAGTTGCAGATGCCATCTCTGATTCTGGTTGAGTGACTGGCTGCAACACCAACCGACAGACGAGAAACTGTTGACTTATTTGCCTGACTTGGGCATCTGATATCAAACCCAACCGCAGCCATGTTTCCAGTCCCTCTAATAACTGGGGATGGGAAGATGGCAGGCTGAGTTCAATCTTGAGCGATCGTTCTATGGGGGAAGACATAAGCCGCACGTCAAAGGCTTGTTACTCTAATCATCGTTTTGATTCCAGTTTCTTTTAACATTAACTGTGCCACTTATCGGGCTGGTGGATTGACGCTCTACCGCCAAAAGAGATTGCGCTTGGTTCCCTGGATCAACAGGTTTGTCTACAGGGTGTGCTGATTAACCGGATATCATATGACTACTTAAAATTGGTTTTCAATTCAATATTTCGTAAGAAAAAGTAAGCAATACCTGCGAACAGAATACCTAACTCAAAACCAATATCAATTCCGTGGGGAGGATTCAGAAAGTAGGCAAGGGCACCTACAGAATAAACCTGCGCTGCACCCAGGTAAACTCCAAATAAACCAAACAACATCGATAGCATCGCCGCCCATCCAATGGGCAATCGGCTGGGGTTGTTCCAGTCGTTAACATTATAATGTCCCCGACGGAAGACAAAGTGTTCTAGAATCAGAACAATCGACCAAGGACCAAGCCAATAACTGATCAGCAGCAAAAAATCGGTGAGTGTTTCGTTAAAGTTGTGGGCAGCCGTGATTGCGATCGCAACATAGATCCCTGCACCAATAAGTGTCCATACAGCCCGATTGATGCGCCCAAAGAAACGACCTAGTAATTGTATCGATAGAGCAAGGCTGTAATCATTTGGGATATTATTTGCCACGACACTTAAAGCCAGTAACATGAGAATCAGAGTTCCAAAGCCGCCCAACGGACTAACAGCACCCGCAAACAATTCACCACCAATCTTACCTTTTAACATAGGAACAGTGGATAAGGCAAGACCAAGTATTTCTAGCAGCACACAAGGTAGAAAGACTCCTAAGAAAGTTAACCAAAAGATCCGCTGAGACGAAGTTTCCTCTGGTTGGTTGACATTATAATCAGCAGCATACGAACTCCATCCCGTAGAAAAACCATAAACAGCACCACCGAAGGACATGAAACTCGCAACTTCAGCTATGCCGTTTGCAGATGATGTGATGTGAAAGTTTGGTGCAGCAGCAACGAAAATGAAGAGAAAAATCACAGTCATCGGTATCCAAGCATAACGCTCATAACGATGTACGTACACATAACCGTAAAGACTCACCAATGTCGAAACCCCGGCGATACAAATAATACCCGCCCAACTCGGAACGATTCCACCGCTTAAGGCAAAGATTAATTGACCCCCAACAATCACATTAACCACAGACCAACCAATGCACGTAACCACGTTAAAAAGCGCTACAATTGCCGCACCCACCCAACCAAATGAAAAGCGCGAGATCGTCATCTGCCGTAGTCCTAACTTTGGTCCCAATGTAGAGAAAAAAGCCACTGGGAGGACACCAAGTGCATTGAACAAGAAGATCGCCGCGACACTATCCCAAAATCCCAGACTAAAGACAAGAGTCGCCAAAGAACCGAGGGCAACTGTAGAGATGACCAAATTGGCAGATAGCCACATGGTAAAGTTGTCGAAAATGCGAATATGAGTGCGAGATGTCGGTAAAACTCGCTCAATCCCGTGGGTTTCAATGCCTCTGGGTTCTAAAAAATTACGCCTCACCACGCTGCCTCCAAGTTTATGTATGTAGTCCACGTAATTATGAGGCACACTATGATAGTTGTACTAGATCACGGCAAGAATCATTAATGGGAGAACACCGATGAATAAATTTCAGATCAGTCTCGACTTCAACGATGTAGATTTAGGTTCCCTAGAGACAGAAGATGATTTTTGTCAAGAGGCAAAAAGGTTACTGCCTAAGGCACTTGTAAAACTAGGCGAAATTGTTGGGGAAAAGACGTGGGAAGATTTACAGAAAAGTCTTAAGGGACTAGGTGGTAAAGTCAGTTCTCAAAGTGAGAAACGTAAGTTTATTCAAGAAACAGGAAGAACTTATCACCGGAATGCAAGTAATAGAGAAAGGCAAGAACTGGAAGAATATATAGTAGAACAATTACATAAACACAAGCAATCTCACACCTTGTAATACCAAGTTATATAGGACTCTACACCCTTTGTCAGGACACCGAAAAACGCAAAATCTTTTTAGCTCATCTCCTAAATACGGTGAAGAGTATTCCTGTTCTGATGCCTTGACCGAACAAGGCAAAAGTTAAAAGTTAAAAGGCAAAAGAAAGAA
>CAZZVG010000775.1:0-4027 GCA_964657295.1 Iningainema sp.
CAACCAATGCCAGCCGTCCTCCCTTTAGGTTTAGGCTGAACGAATCGCACCAACAGTGTTTGTGTCCGTCTCACGGTAGTCCTTATTACGGACTACCCCATCATTGCTAGCTAGTTGCTGTTCAATTCCTACTTCCTCAGTATTTTGTATTTTAGGAAACTCAATTACTTTCTTTGTACAGAGTGTGTCAAGTGATCGCTCACACCAGACAACTTACTACGGGTATGAAGGAATGAGGCGTCAGCAGAATATAGCTGGGTTTCTCAAAACTGCATAAGTTGCTTTAGCTGACATTTATATAAACTTTTTATGATATTTAAAATAGCAAATCAAGCTATCTATCTTTAGATAGATATTTTACATTTTTATTTTCCTTAAATAGATTTTCCATAACCAGTTATGCAAATATATGTTTGTTAGTACATAAACAATGAAAAAAGCAATTGGATAATTAACTCCTATGGACTATTATTCTGCTTCATATAACTTTACAACGTGTCCCATTTTGCTTTTATCTCGACCAACACCCAAGTATAGTAACATGGGAAGTGTTAACCTACAGCATATTCTGTAAACTGCCGTTTAAACGGCGAGTGAAAACCGATTACAATATCTTGTTTAAGAACACCCATATTTACCAGGTCTTCTGTAACTTCATTTTCTGTGCCATTATGCTGTAGCCAAATTTTGCCATCTTTGATGTCTAAGTGAAGAAAACACCCATATATTCTTCGGTCATGTCTCCAACCAACATGAAGCAGTTGATAATGATGTCGTTCTGTATCAAAGGCAAATTGAGTTTCTATATCTGGGTCAGCAGTACCAATACTAGCGTACTCTTGTAACAATTGTTGAATTATTTTCTGATATTGAGTTACTTTATCCATTGAACAATCTCCTCTAAATTTGGATTATAAATTATTAATTTTAGCGCATAGGTTTTAATTGCGCTTTGGACTAAGCGTATAGTGAAAAATGAACTATACGTATCTATTGGAACTGCCAAGTATAGCTCGCGTTCTGGTTCTTGTTCTGATAGCGCAAATTTATAGTTAAGAAATTGCCCTAAAGCTGTATGAAATTCAGAAATTACTGATGCTCTGACAAAACTTTTGATTTCTACTGCAATTTTATCGCTACCTCTTTGAGCTTCGACAATTTTCTCTGCTCCAATGTCAATGTACATATCTCCCAGGTCAAAGCTTAAAGGCATTTGCTCACGGGTAATTGTCCAACCATCTTTTTCTAAAGCACGTTTTACTGCGTCGTGGAAAAGGTCTTTAGGGGGCATGGTGAAACAATGAAATTATGGGCGAAACCATAAATTATCATAGCATATAATACGTTTGTTACTCTCTAATCTATCAACTTCGAGCAATCTAGATAATCCAAAAGGTAACCTCTACAACAGATTAAACACACATAACTTTTCTACAAATGTAAAAAATACAATTCCAGATAATGTTATCAATTCAGATGGATTTTTGATAGCTTTGTCATGAGCATGAGCCTAATACCTCTACCTCAAAGTACTTTACCGGAACATTACCGGAATATTACCGTAACTTGACTGGAAGTCACTTTGAAATTGCCATTACTCTCAAAGGAAGTGTAGACGCTCGAATTCGGTGAGACAGCGCTGCAGGAGGGTTTCCCGACAGAGGCGACTGCGAACCTGAAGGGCTTGTCGTAGACATCGCTCTTCGGGATTGTGCGAACAAAACCCCCCTTCATAGAACCACAGATACGACACGTCCGTGCGATACGGCTTAAGCCGTGGCCGCAGGCATCGCACAATACCAATAGCGCGATCGCTCAACTACAAGGACTTTTCACAAAACTTTACAAAACGCACTTTGCCAATCGCAAAAGTACTTATCCCTATTGTCACGAGATCGGATACTCCCGCATCGCCACATCTAGAGCCACCAAGTCATACGGCTCTTCAAATGGTCGCCTATCTTTGATTGGAATTCGCACTGCCAATACCCCCATCTTAGTAGGCAAATGTTTGACAGGAGTATTTATACATATCCCAGTCCTACACGCCCAGTCATACCATTGTTGCTGTTCAGGTGTCAAAGTATTTGGATCTCGCTTCTCAGGTTCTGGCTTCTTCACTAACCAGCCTTCCTCCAAGCACTTAACAAAATACCCTTCACGGTTGGTGACTTTGCCTTCTTTAGCTTTTTGGTCAACATAAGAAATGCTTATATGCCCTAAGTATTATGGTGCCAAATGACCATTTTGCTGAACTGATTCGCAGTGGAATTGAAGTGGAACTGGATGAGGAGGATTTAGCAGTTTTGCGTCGCACTGCTGCACCATCTTTGACAGATTAAGGAAATGGCACAAATGTCTGTGAGGATGCAGGAAAACTTGAGTACTTTGGCTGTCGTCCCGTTGCAGTGATTGGATTTTCTTTTGCTCCAGTAAACAATATCACCATTAAATAGGGATGCATCCCCTTTAACTATGACGTGTTTATTTTCTGAATATGGTAAAATTTAAAGTTCTATTATTATTCACAAAATAGCCTTCAAATCCTGTGAAGGGTTACTAAACCATAGTCATTACCGTCATCATTTGACTGAAGAATAATTTGAACACATCTCCAAGTATTCCATTTACCTAGAAATTGTCCCCAGTAGCCTAAAAGTACACATCTATCGGGGGTAATGGTTGAACCGATATACTGTCGTATTCTCGCCATCTCTTTAGCACTTGTAGAATCTGCTTTCAATATATGTCGTTGTCGTTCAGTGAGTAAAAAAGTATTAATAAATTGCAAAAAATTATCTACTTTTTCAAGTTCTTTGAAACTTAAATGGTTTCTAATCTCAGGGTCAATACCATACTGACCTTCATCTGATATATGAATATATAAACTGAACTTTTGAATCAAGGCTAGAGAATTCTTCAAGTTAGCGTCTTTTATTATTACTGAAGAATTTGAATTCATTGTATTTTCTGTGAAATTTATAGTTAAAGAATTGGAGTTAACTGAAGCTTCTGTACGAGTAGGGAATGAAAACATACTTGCTATTAAAGCTATTTCAACAACAGCAGTAGTTAGGCGAGTGTAGTTCAAAAGCATAATTGATTTTCCTTCCTCGGATAACGATAAGCGTGGGAGTTCCAACGCTGTAACGTTGCTGACAATTAACAATATATAAAATTCAATAGTATCTGGAAAAAATGGTGTGTCAGTACTTGAATCTAACTATTAAACAGTGAATAATTTATATCTTTTCAGTTTTGCTAAAAAGTAATCAAAACTCTTATTTTGTAGAAATCTATTGTTTAATTCATAAGTATTGACTTTTATCGTTTTGAGTATGACAGTTCTTAAACTGGACTAGTAATTCATTGCTAACCAGTTTTCGGCCGCAGGCTGTTCAGATTTGTTTGATTCCGTCATGATTACGCGCAGCCCTCAGCCGAAAACTGATAATACTGCAAAACTAGTCAGTATGAACTATTTGACAGACGAACGTGAAGTTACCACAAAATTGAGGGAAGCGATCGCACTCAGAAAAAACCGTAGCACAATTGTAAAGTCATCAATAATTTTTGACTCAAATTGAGGATAGCACTATGACAAATGTAGTAGTGACCCTGGAGATCGTGGCCACTGAGTTCGGTAGTCCAGACGTGCTCAAGGCTGTGCCTACCAAATCTCGTTTGCCCGGACGGGGTGAGGTCACAATCCAGGTTCGTGCTGTCGGCGTGAACCACACCGACTACAAGCGTTACGCTGACCCGTCCTACACGGTGAGCAGTGGGCAGAACACCCCCACCTTCCCGTTGCGACTCGGCGTCGAGGCGGCTGGTGTGGTGACAGCAGTTGGTGCGGAGGCAATGGGACCGGCTGGCCCAATCGTCACGGGCGATGAGGTGATCGCGTATCGAATTACCGGTGCCTACGCCGACACAATCACTGTTTCCGCGTCGGATGTCGTGCCGAAGCCGACTAAGCTGTCGTGGGAGCAGGCCAGCGCGATCATGCTGGATGGTACCACCGCTG
>CAZZVG010000776.1:0-513 GCA_964657295.1 Iningainema sp.
TACGTAGGAATTTTCTCACGTAGAACGCTGCCACTCTGTTGTGAAGTGGTGTGCAATCGTTGAAATGCTCGTTCGTGCGATGACCCCTATAGCCAAGTTTTATTACAAATTTACTGTAAACTGCATAAGTTACGATGACTTGCACCTATATATTAATTTGGCTATTTTAAATTATCAATTTTGATATCTACCTAAAGAGATAACTTTTACACGTTTATTCTCTTTAGGTAGATTTTGAGAATTAATTATGCAATAATAAAGAGCAGATTTATAAAAGTAATAGTGGTCTTATATTATAAAAATATGCAATTTTTAAGACAAAGCTTTTTACTGCTTCTAGAAACTATAAATACTTCTAAAGACAATATTTTGCGTGATCCTATATGGAATTCTGTTGGTGTGGTTGTTGCTATAATTTTTGGAATATTATCGCTCTTAGTAGCTTGGAAACAGTTTCAAAGAAAATCACTTGTATATCAACTTATTTCCGCAAACAATATTTTAGAAATACCT
>CAZZVG010000776.1:523-4012 GCA_964657295.1 Iningainema sp.
TAGAAGTTCGCTTGAATTCAAATGTAATAAGAAATTTTTATGTAATTCTCCTTAAATTTAATAATAAGGGTAATGCCACAATAGAAGAAAATGATTTTTCCGAAAAAATTACTATAGAACTCGGACAAAATGTTAAATTATTATCTGCAAAAATTCTGCAACAACCTCCTGCAAGAGAAGGATTAAGAGTTAGTCTTAGAGAAGACGGAGACAAAAGTTATGTAAGAATCGAACCATTTTTATTAAATGGCGGGGAATTTTTTACTTTACAAATAACTGCTGACTCTTTTGAAAAAGTTATGGTTAATGGTCGGATTTCAGGAGTTAGGAGGATTGTTGAATTCAACAGAACATCACCCAACCTTAGTTATCTGATAATACTATTTCCAGCCATGATTTTAGGATATTTTTTATCAATATTACCATTAACTTTGTTATTGATAATATTGAGCATAATAATCTTTTGTTTTTTCTTTTTTGCTATTCAATCAATGGCTGGACTTTAGATTAAAAACGACGTAATAAAAGTGTAGTTTTCTAAGTATGAATATTTTTATTCGCAATAATGTATTACGTTCTCTCATCTTATTATTTATTGGTTTTAGTGTTATTGTTGCTATTGGATGGAAAATTTCACCTCCGTTTACAAAATATGACGAAATAAGAATATCTCAAACTGTACTCGAAAATATATGTACAAACCCTAATATTTATATAAAAAAACTAAAGGAAGAAGGAATTAATTTAGATCAATATGTAACTAATCCAAGCTTAATACAAAGGAATAATATTCCTAATATTTATGAAGTATTTAGGTGGAAATGTAGATACGCATTTAACGCTAAAGGAAAAGGAAAATTTAGCCAGGATGATAAATATCTTAGTCTAGACTTAGACGAATATTGTGAGACTGAATTTAAAGGTAAAACACAAACTAAATCCACTTATCATCACTACAATGATCCATACAGTTGGTACTGCGTCAACCCTAATTTTTAAGTAGAAAATAATATGTCCAAGTTGTGATGCCTTCTAAAAGTTTAATTTTTATGAGTCTCATGTTTTTCTAACAGTAATCAATTGTGGTTTACTTACTATCAAATGCCCTGCCGTACCCTGCCGTGATGCTATGGCGTACCGTAACCCTGCCGTGACCCTTGCCGTGGCTACGGCGCATACTGTGTAAAGGTTTCCGTGATGCCGTGGTTTTATGCCGTGCTGCCGTGCCGTGGCTGAAACCATGATTGTTACGTTAGTCGCATAGATATTGCAAAATCCACGGCATCACGGCATACCCCCTTACCAGTCAGATTTTGACCATGCACTTTTGCCGTCAAATTTTAGATGATTAGCTGTAACTAATTCGGTCAAAGCAATAATCAAATGGACATCATCAAGTCCGGCGAGTCTATCTGCTTTCTTCATATCCCGCAGTGTTTTAGGTTCTTTTGATTTGGCGGCATTGTAATACTCTAGGACTTGTTGCGCTCGTTCTGATAGTGAGTTAGGTCTAACAACTTCAGCAACTATAGTAGGAGAGTCATGTTGAAAATTTGATTCAAGACTTGCTACAACACCTGCGCTTTCTTCCTTGAATCCTACTTCAAACTTTCTGCTGTCGCGGTCATATCCCGATGGATTAGGCAATCTTTTAGCAGGAAACCATTCATTAATTCCTCCATGATAGACTGCTCTGTTGACCTCTGATTTTTTAAGAATCTCCTCTACTTCGTCAGTACTCAGCTTTTGATTCTTAGGAATGAATTGAGTTGCCATCAATGCCCCCAGTGCCGCAATATTCTTGGTACTAATTAAAGCAATAGGAACAAACTGCGAACGCACCCCACCACTAATACCTAAATCATCGGTGTGTGCATTTTGAGCTACAATCCAAATTCTCAAACCAATCGAATCACCAGCCGAAGCATATCCGATTAATTTGTCTTTTATCCAATCGCCCTCTTTACCTAGTTTGAATTTAGAAGAGACAAGGGTTGATTCATCGAAGATGAGTAGTTTGTCTCCTGGTATTGACTCGAATTGTCTAACAGATTCCTTGACCCATTCAATGCAGGCAGATGGCGACATTGTACGCGAGTCAGCGCGTCTAATAAAGTCAACTCCATTAGCAAAATATCCAGTTTCCTTAGGGTCATTTTTTGGATCAATGTAGAAGGTCGTAATCTCTGGATGATGGTTCTTGATAGAAGCGATCGCATTGCTAATCAAAAGCCCTTTACCAGACCCAGGAACACCAACAATAAGATGACTTGTAGCATCTTTCCCCATGCGATCAACTAAATCAAATTCAATGGGAGGCGTGTCTTCATCTACATCCGGTATTGTTTTGGCTGCTGTGCTAAAGGCTCTTAATTTAGTATCAAGTCCTACCTCCCCTATCTTTTTTTGTTCTGGCTGTTTACCAAAAATAACGTCACTACTAATGATTTTGGGCTTTGGGATGTCAGCGAATTTCGGACGCGACTGCTGAATTGCAGTAAAGGAGCGAACATTGATGCGAGTATCCGGTTCAATGTCCTTAAGATGATCGTGCATTGCCTCAATAGATGGCATTGCTTTATACCGTGTATAGACTTGCTGAATCCAGCGGTAGGCGTGGAAGCGTTTACCTGGCTCAACTTGCGTAAGGTATTGGGCAACCGTCTCGAACTTATCGTGAAGCAAGGCGTACTCCATACGATCGCGTGCCTCTAGAAATTTCAGTGTCTCTAACTCATGGTCAATGCTGTAACTTCCTCGGTAAATGCTGTCACCCATTGCTGATAGGAACTCAAAGAAGTTACCGCGTACTAAGGGCAAAGGGGCAAAGTTTTTCGTTTGGTGGTAGTCTTGAACTAAAGTCCAGATATATGCCGCACCTGCGACCGCTCCACCCGTTAGGGCGAAAGGATTGATGGCGTTCAGGACAAGCCCTGTGGCAGCAACAGCAAGGGTTATGACTTTTGCTGCATCAACTTCAGTTTCTATACAACGCGCTGATTCCCACAGCTGATCTCTTCGCTCTTGCAGCCATGACCCAACGTTGCCAGCTTCTAGATGCTCAATAGATGGGTAGCGATCGCGCATCCCCAAAGTCTCTTTTGTTTGTAGCTTAGGGATTGTGTCTGCCTTTTGTAGTTCCGGCTCTGGTGCGTAATTTAGTTCGTCCATATAAAATCTCCAATATGTTTTAAGGGAAAGCCTCCCCGTGGAAAAAATCGGTAAAAATCGGACAGCCTTGTTTTGTTGAAAAGTCGGCGGCACCACTAACTAGTTTTGAGAAGGCTGTCCGATTTTTATGGATTACTGCGTCCCCAACTCGAGCGGAGGCTTTCGTTCTTAGTCTTTAGTTAGTCGCCAAATTGCAAAGCCCATCTCGCCTGCCAACATCGTGGAGATGTTGAACAGTGTGCAAAGGATAATAGTCATTGGGTCGTGGTATTGCAGTGGGTTGCGTGCTGCAAAGGTGGTGATGATATCGAAGCTCCA
>CAZZVG010000777.1:0-4012 GCA_964657295.1 Iningainema sp.
ATCGTGCCAGCAAGCAAATAGAAGCTCTTAAAAGACAACCACTTATTAAACAAAGAAAGAAAACCAATGGATAACTGGGAAACACACGATGGAATAGATGCGATCGCTATCATCGGCATGGCTGGTCGTTTTCCAGGAGCTAAGAATATTCATGAATTTTGGCAGAATTTGCGCGACGGTGTTGAGTCTATTTCATTTTTCACTGATGAGGAATTACAAGCTTCGGGCATAGACCCAGCATTACTGAGTAACCCAAACTACGTTAAAGCAAATGGCTTGTTATCAGACGTAGAGATGTTTGACGCGTCATTCTTCGGGTTTACACCCAAGGAAGGTGAAATTATGGACCCCCAACACCGCCTGTTTTTGGAGTGTGCTTGGGAAGTTCTGGAAAATGCTGGTTATGACTCTGAAACATACAATGGTCAGATCGGTGTTTATGCTGGTGCTGGTCTAAATGCTTACTTACTCTATAACCTAGTCTCAAACCGCGACCAAATCGAATCGGTAGGTCACTTTCAAACTTTTATTAGTAATGATAAAGATTTTGTACCCACACGAGTTTCTTACAAGCTCAACTTAAAAGGACCAAGTGTTAATGTTAGCA
Source organism: Iningainema sp. (assembly GCA_964657295.1). GTDB lineage: Bacteria > Cyanobacteriota > Cyanobacteriia > Cyanobacteriales > Nostocaceae > Rhizonema. The sequence continues at coordinate 608 of CAZZVG010000777.1, forward strand.
CTGCATGCTCTACGTCATTAGTCGCTGTGCAAATGGGATGCCAAAGCTTGCTGAATTACCAGTGTGATATGGTAATAGCTGGTGGCGTTTCCATTGGGATAACACAAAAAACAGGCTATTTGTATCAAGAAGGCATGATTCTTTCTCCCGATGGACACTGCCGAGCCTTTGATGCCCAAGCTAAGGGAACTGTTGGTGGCAACGGTGTAGGAACTGTGCTTCTGAAGCGCCTATCGGATGCAATTGCTGATGGAGACCACATCTATGCAATAATAAGAGGCTCAGCTATCAACAATGACGGTTCGTTAAAAGTTGGTTATACTGCTCCTAGTGTGGAAGGTCAAGCAGCGGTGATTGCAGAGGCTCAAGCCATAGCTGGGATTGATGCCGAAACAATTACTTATATAGAAGTACACGGAACCGGAACAGTTTTAGGAGACCCGATTGAAATCACCGCGCTGACACAAGCTTTTCGTAGCACAACTGAAAAGAAAGGCTTTTGTGCGATCGGTTCGGTGAAAACAAATATTGGACATTTAGATACAGCAGCTGGTATAGCTGGTCTGATCAAAACAGTCCTAGCCCTTAAGCACAAGTTGCTGCCACCGACGCTAAACTTTGAAAAGCCCAATCCCAAGATTGATTTTGCCAATAGTTCCTTTTACGTCAACACGGCTCTGGGCGAATGGAAGACCGACGGGACTAAGCGCCGCGCTGGGGTCAGTTCTTTTGGTATTGGTGGTACTAATGCCCATGCGATCTTAGAAGAAGCCCCTACTATTGAATCTTCAGGAAAATCTAGACCTTGGCAATTATTGGTTATCTCAGCCAAAACTGACTCTGCACTTGATACTGCAACTGCAAATCTGGCGGAACACTTAAAGGCGCATCCTGAAATTAACCTTGGTGATGTTGCTTACACGCAAAGCATGGGTCGTCGTGCTTTCGATCATCGACGGGTGCTAGTTTGCCAAGATACCAACGAAGTTTTAAACGTACTAAATCCCCTAGTTCCAAAAAAAGTTTTTACAAATTTCATAGAGCCGATCGCTCGACCTGTAGTGTTTATGTTTTCGGGGCAGGGAGCGCAATATGTTAATATGGCTCTAGAACTTTACCAGACTGAGCCAACATTTCGCGAACAGGTGGATATTTGCGCGGAACTTCTCAAACCTCTCTTGGGGCTTGACCTTCGCTATGTACTGTACCCAAGCGAAGAACACAGCGCAAAAGCTACGCAGCAAATTACACAGACAGCTATTGCACAGCCAGTACTCTTCGTCATAGAGTACGCCTTGGCAAAATTATGGATGGAATGGGGAGTGCGTCCTCAGTCCATGATAGGTCACAGTATTGGTGAATATGTTGCAGCTTGTTTAGCCGATGTTTTTTCCCTGGAAGATGCCTTAACCTTAGTAACCGCACGGGGACAGCTGATGCAACAACTGCCCTCAGGGACAATGCTTTCGGTTCCCCTTCCAGAAGAGAAGGTGCAAACTCTTTTAGGTAAGGAACTCTCCCTAGCGGCAGTAAATGGACCTAGCTTTTGCGTAGTTTCAGGTACAACTGAGGCTGTCGAGGCATTAGAGAACCACTTAGCACAACAAGGAGTGGAATGCCGTCGTCTACATACCTCCCACGCCTTTCATTCAAAAATGATCGAGCCTATTCTTGGGTCATTTACTGAGCAGGTCAAAAAAATTAGCTTAAAGCCCCCGAAAATTTCATACGTATCCAACGTCACAGGTACTTGGATTACTGCGGCAGAGGCAACAAATCCAGATTATTGGGCTAATCATCTGCGCTCTACAGTACGCTTTAGTGAAGGCGTGCAACAGTTCTTAAATGAATCAGAGCAAATCCTGCTCGAGGTTGGCCCAGGGCAAACATTAAGTACATTAGTTAGACGGCATCCAGATAAGGCCGTTCAGCAACTTGTGTTTACTTCGGTACGCCATCCCCAAGACCGTCAATCGGATGTTGCCTTCTTGCTCACGACGTTAGGGAAACTTTGGCTCGCTGGCGTACAGGTAGATTGGTCAGGATTTTATGCTCATGAGCAACGTCATCGCCTCCCCTTGCCAACTTATCCTTTTGAGCGCCAGCGTTACTGGATTGAACCGCGAAAAGAAGCAGATACTGTCAAGACCAGTATAGAAGAAATTTTGTCTTCAACATCTCTCCCACTCAAAAAGCCAAACATTGCTGACTGGTTTTATATTCCTTCCTGGAAACGCTCCCCGCTTAGCGCCCGTAAACGAGATGAGATACCAGTTCAGTCTAATACACTTGTGTTTATTGATGAGTGTGGCTTAGGTTCTCAGCTAGTGAAAAAACTTGAACTTGAGGGACAGAATGTCACTACGGTGAAGGTTGGGTCGGAGTTTATCAAGCTGAGCGAGTATCTGTACACCTTAAATCCCAGACAAGGTAATGATTACAACCTGCTGCTCAATGAACTACGCTTACTTGGCAAAACTCCACAAAAAATAGTTCATTTATGGAAGGTCACGCCGAATAATAAAATAGATTTAGGATTAGAATCAATTGACAAAGCTCAAGATTTAGGATTTTATAGTCTGCTGTTTTTAGCACAAGCTATTGGTAAACAAAGTATAAATGATGATCTGCAAATTGCGGTTGTTTCCAACAATATGCAGGAAGTCACGGGCGATGAGGTGCTGTCGCCAGAAAAAGCAACTATACTTGGACCTGTTAAGGTCATAGCCCAAGAATACCCAAATATAAGTAGTTGTAGTATTGATGTTGTGTTTCCTTCAAAAGAAAGTTGGCAGGAGGAAAAACTTATAGATCAGCTGCTGGCGGATCTGAGATCTCAGTTGTGCGATGCTCCTTTAGGAGCCACCAAAGGCGATCGCGTTATTGCTTATCGTGGTCTTCATCGCTGGGTACAAACTTTTGAGCCAATTCGGTTAGATAAGAGCAATGAAGAGATACCACGGTTAAGGAAAGGGGGAGTCTATCTAATTACAGGTGGACTTGGAGGTATTGGACTTGTGCTAGCAGAACATTTGGCGAAAACCGTACAAGCCAAACTCATCCTGGTAGGACGTTCAGCTTTGCCCCGAAAAGAGGAATGGGAACAATGGCTTGCTAATCATGAGGCTCTTGATAGCGTTAGCTTAAAAATCCGGAAAGTTCAACAACTGGAAGAATTAGGCGCTGAAGTTTTGGCGATCGCAGCAGATGTCAGTAATCAGCAACAAATGCAAGAAGCTATTGCTTGGGCAAAGGATCGATTTGGTCAGATTAATGGAGTGTTTCATGCTGCTGGAGTTCCGGGCGGTGGGGTGATTCAACGCAAAACTCCAGATGGTTTAGAGAAAATCTTAGCACCTAAAGTGAAAGGCACACTAGTTCTCGATTCTATCTTTAAAGACACTC
>CAZZVG010000778.1:0-4011 GCA_964657295.1 Iningainema sp.
CTTCAAAACGATGAGTTAATTTTGGTGTTTCTGTTGAGTTCAAATTCATAGTTTGATTTCCCTAATTATCTGTAAAGCTTGTATGTCGCTTCCATATCTTTTTTCATATCTTGCCGAAAGTGAAAAGGTAAAATGACCTCAACATTCAGACCCCAAGCCCGCAAACGCATTACGATATTATTATCCTTGACGCGGTAATCAACTTTACAGTAAATATCGCTCTCGGAACGAGATTGTACTACGGAAAGCAGATTTTTTTGTGCTAGTGATGCTGTAGGGGTGTGAGATTTGACGAGCATTTCAGCTTGTTTTTGGGAGATTTTTTTAAACATTTCATCCCGTTCTGTACGGTGGATATAATTGGCATAAAAATATTGGTCAAATCTCAGCAAAAGTAATTCTTGCTGTTTGTAAATATCAAATCCCCAAGCTGCTGACATTTCATCCTTAATATTATCAGGACTCGGTGGATATTTACCTTGACATCTATCTAAAAAGTGTTTAGGAATATTGACATTATCTAAGTTTTGTGTTAAATTGTTTAATTGAATAATACGGTCAAGTCGATAATCATACCAATCAATTTGACTCCAACTATTTTCGCTATCTGCCTTGGGAATTTGACCATAAGCGAATAGATAAGGTGCGCGTTGGTAGTAGTAGATACAAACTGGATAAACAATACAATCAACTGTCTCTTGATAGAGTTTTGCACTCTGATAAGTCAATTTTACTAACGCTACTTTATCTTGTGTCCAAATGTCTTTTAACTGCTTTTGCAGTAACTCTACGCGTTCATATAGCGTGGGATGAACAATATATTCTGTATGAATAAAAAATCTTTGAACACCATTAATTGGTTTAGATAAAAAATTATTAAAAGCTGATAACTCTTCATTTGTAAACTTTTCAGATAGATTATCTTCAATATCCTCCAGACGTGCTAAGAAAAATTCAGGGAATTTATCTACTTTCAAATAAGTATCCTGATTATTGATTTTTTGTGTTTTTAACCAGCCAAGATTTACTAATGATTGAAAGTCATGGTCTTTGAAGTTACGACTGGTGACAGCAAATAACCGCCCATCAGATAAAGATTTAGAAAAGCTATGAGGTTTTTTCTTGTTATTAGTATCAACTGATTTGTCTTCTTGGTTACTATTTTTCGGATTCTTAATCGTTCCCGTCAATAGTAAATTATCTAATTCATCATCTTGAATAGAATAATATTGCTTAAATGAGCCAAACCATTGATTTTTTTCAACACTCAGGTTTGAAGCAAATAACCACTCAGTTAATTTTGTAGCACAGCGACATTTTTCATGGTGTAAACTTGGAGTTTGATCGCGTGAATGAGACTTTGCCGCATCCAAAAAAAATAAATTGCGCCATTCCAGAAAATTAAACTCTTCTCTTAACTCTAATTTAACCTCATCATCATCATCTCCATAAATCGAACGTAAAATCACCCATAGTCTTACCGCTTTCGCTAAGTTTTGCTTCAGAGAACCTGGCGTTAACAACTTTAAGACTTCCACAGTGGTGGGGTACTTAAAAACTTCTCTCTTCATTGTCCGCTTTGCTGCTCGTGAGTGTATGTTTCTAGATTATCAGCAGGTGGAAAAGGCAATTTCCATCTCATCCTTCAATCTTCTATCAAACACTCCGGAACTTCTTCTAAAGTTTCCGCTCTCAGTGAGAGCTACTCCTAAACTGCCAGATAGAACCGCTAAGACAAGGGCAGAGCGACTGCCCCGGTAGAGGCGCAGTTGTCTTCATAGAGAAAAAATGGGTTTTCAACTACTCCCAACAGGAGTGTAAGGGGCAAGTGTATCCCCGGTTTTTTGGAGTTTCCAACTAATCCGATTTAACCCAATCGGTAGGGAGTTCGGCTGGGAGCCTTTGCCCAGTAAGGGTTTCAGCCGCCAAATCGACGCATCTCAAAAAACGATGCTAGCGATGCCCTTTATCGCCCCAACATCATTTCTGGAGGTGTCTATTAGAGAGGTGAAAATATTTTCTTTTCCACTTAAATAATTGAAATTTTAGATGTATACATATGCTTCCGAGACACAGATACCCGACTTCTCCAAGAAGTCGGGTATCTTGTTTTTCAATGACTGCTATATTAACAAGAAATTAACCTTAAGACATATTATTGAATCTACCTAATGACTGAAAATAAGGCAAAAACTTGTGCTATATATATTGCTTATAATCAGCGCGATCGCCTGAAAACTTAATCTCAATACCACGTATGTATAATGGAGCTAAAAGTATCTAATTACTCCATTATGCAAGACCTCACACCACAGCCAGTTTATAAACAATTTGGATACCACCCTAAAATACTAGACATAAGCAAGACACTCCCGCTACTGTTCTTTCAGCTCGTGTATGCACTCGTTTACAGTTAGAGGCTCTAGAGTCGCAAATTAAATATTTAGTTTTATCGAAATGTATGTTGCACGATTATTGCTGTAACGTCAGCATTTACCTCACGTGCGATTCACGTAAAGTTTTCAATTTATAGATTTATAGACTATTTTTCTGCATGAAAGAAGGGGAATTCATTATGCGTTTAAGTAAGTTTCGCATGTTTGGTTTATTCGCTCTGACTGCTTTAGCCGCAGGTGCGGTTGTACTGCCAACACAAGCCGAAGAGCCAACTCCAACTCAAATTTTTAAGCCAAGAGTTATTGCACAAAGTTCCGCAACTGCAATGGAATTCGATGCAACAGAAGATGCCAATGCAGCTGCGGAAAATGCTCTCGGTGCAGAAACACGATCCCAGGTTGAACAGTTTCTCAACACAGCATCTTCTAATACGGCGATCGCACTGCCTATACCTGTAACAGATTTTACATACGCTAACGGTGGAATTGGTGAGATAAATGGCTCTACAAATAAAACTCTGTTGAGGTCATTCTTCAAATCAGAATTCGGTGTTCTTGGTGGCGCAAGTGATTCTGTTGTTGAAGGGCCTGTCAGAGCAACTGCCACTTCCACTTTCTCTCCCAACCTCACGTCAGCAGAACTCAACAATCTTAAATCAGTAACAGTCAAATTTGAATATGCATTCGCCAGTGCTCCAAAAGACATACTGGTATTAATAGTCAGGAATGTCACGACTGGTAACAATACTTTCAGCACGGTATTATTTCCACCAGGCGAGAAGTTTGTCAACATAACCATTCAAAAGACAGCCTTTGCCACGACAGGGAAGTACGCGATTATCTACAGGCTGGTAAAAGCAGAAAAGACTGATACTGATGTAGCAGGCTTTAAAAATGTCACTTTAACTCTTGTTAGTAAGTAGTTATATGTTCGTAGTTGCGCTGACCTCGCCCCAGATATCAGCGCTGAAGCGCAACTACGAACCTTGATTTATTTATGCCGATCTACTTACTCATTTCGGTTGTGGCGGAAAAATATTTATTGTTTAAAATAGTATATGGAACTGTAGTAAAACTTTGCAAAATCTCAATTTTGAAGAAACAGTCAGTTGATTCCAACGGTAAAACCATGAATCGAATTTTAAAACGTGCTATATTACCTGCCTTAGTGGCTACAAGTCTAGTCGGGGCTAACATCGCGGCAGTGAAGCCAGCATCTGCAGATCAGCGTTTAATACATGATATTGGAGTAGGTGCAGGAGGTGGTGCAGCCGCAGGCTTAGTTACCAATCGCCGTCATACTTGGAGAAATGCCGTCAATGGTGCGGCAGCAGGTGCAGCTGTTCATGCTGTCAATCATGGCGGACGCCATAAGAGCCGTAATGTAGCTCGGGATGCCGCAGTCGGTGCAGCCGCAGGTACAGCAGCAGGCTTACTTACTGATCGCAAGCACACTTGGAGAAATGCAGTTAATGGTGCGGCGGCAGGTACTGCTGTCAATGTTCTGGGTCGCTAATTTTACAAACAAAGGCAGAGGGCAGAGGCAATTGGAGTGCGATACACCAGACTGCAGACAATACTGGACAACCAGTATCTACTAAATCTTTAATTGGAG
>CAZZVG010000779.1:0-4005 GCA_964657295.1 Iningainema sp.
ATAGTCTGGTAGATGTCTTACAGTCTAAGCATAAGTATACCCACGGCTAGACACTAGTGATAAAAGTCACTTGTTTAATCATGACTTAAGTAATATTATGACTATGAGGGGTAAAATGAGCCGTGAAGCAGAAAGTAACACGTCTGCAATAGCGCAATTGAGACAGTTTTCAACGTTCCAAAGCTTTTAGGGGGCGATCGCATTTAGGGCGTATCGAATGTCACTGCTCCCCAGCTATCAGCCGAGGCTGGCAAAACAAATTTGTGAGCACATAATAAACGCTAAGCTATTCAGAGAAACTTTTCCAATAAAAAATATCCCAAACAGAAATCTACTATAGTTATTCAAGACTTCAATCGGTATTAATGTTGTCATATATCACGTATGTAGCATTTTTAACCGGAAATGCTCTAAAAATCCACGTAAAGCTCGGCCACTTATAACATGATTTTTCGAGTACTCTTGCTGTTTATCCCAATCTCCTTTGCTGCGTACTTTCTGGAATGGGGAGAGCTGACTGTATTCATCACGTCTGGATTAGCGATTTTACCCTTAGCTGCTTGGATGGGTACAGCTACCGAAGAAATTGCCGTCGTGGTAGGTGAAACACTGGGGGGACTATTGAATGCTACTTTTGGCAATGCCACTGAACTGATTATTGCCTTAATTGCTCTAAATGCCGGATTGGTAGATGTTGTCAAAGCTAGTATTACAGGCTCGATTATCAGCAACTTGCTGCTAGTTATGGGCTTATCGATGCTGTTAGGAGGTATACGCTACAAAGAACAGAAGTTTAGACCGTTTGTAGCACGGGTCAATGCTTCTTTAATGAACTTAGCTGTCATTGCTATTTTACTGCCGACTGCGGTAGGTATTACCGCTAATGGAATTGAAGACACTTCCATAGAGTATCTTTCGATTGGTATAGCTGTGGTGTTAATCCTCGTCTACGCATTGACGCTGCTATTTTCGATGAAAACTCACTCCTATCTCTACGATGCGGTTTTGGCTGAGACTGCGCAAGCTGAGTTAGCAGCAGAGAATCTCGCAGAGGGTGAACCGAAGGTGAATCTACGGTTATGGATTGGGGTACTGTTAGGTGCGACATTGCTAGTTGCCTTTGAGTCAGAATTATTGGTAGATTCGCTCTCAGTTGCTACATCTCAACTCGGTTTAACCGCACTGTTTACAGGGGTGATTATAGTACCAATTATTGGCAATGCCGCCGAACACACGACAGCAGTCAGTGTAGCATTGAAAGATAAGATGGATCTTTCGGTATCGGTGGCGGTGGGCTCGAGCTTGCAGATTGCCATGTTTGTCGCTCCACTTTTAGTGTTAGTAGGCTGGTTCTTAGGCAAGCCAATGGATTTGGATTTCAAACCACTTGAATTGTTAGCGGTGGCGGTGTCTGTCTTCATTGCCAATTCCATTAGTTCTGATGGTCGCTCGAATTGGTTGGAAGGCATAATGCTCTTAGCGACTTATACAGTTTTAGGGTTAGCGTTTTATTTCCATCCGGTGATTGCTGGGATAGGTTAAACGCATAAACGGAGATGCGTGTTATAATATCAGATCTGTTTAATCACTTAACTTGAGCGTTAATGGTTAATAGTGAGTTGCAATTAACCATTAATAACCTTACATAAGCATGATGCTCGTAAGAGATTTCAAGTTCAAGGTTTCTCGCTAGCAATGACAATTAAGTAGTCGATATCCTCAAGCTGATAGTCTGTAGGTGGATTGGAAATGATTTCCCCCTGGCTTCCTTTCTGTACAGCTATAACAGTACTTTTATACATTTGCTTCATATATATAAAGTCACTAGTATACGGCGGAAATAAGATGTCTATGTGTTTCCTCATTCCAGCCTGATGAGAGCGCCAAATAATTTGCTCAGCATCTTGCTTAAATTATAGTTAAGAGTATACTATGAAATTCTAATTAAAATCAAATTAAAATTACGTATATCTACCGTTCTAAGGAAGTTCAAATGAACGTTGATGAAGTGCTGGAGGCTGTAGAACAAATTCTGCAAGATAAGCAACTTGATTCTGTAGAGCGGTTGGTACTTCGTCAATCGTTGCTGGGACTAACTTACAGCGAGATGGCAGAGGGATCGGGTTACGCTAGCAACTACATTAAGGAAATTGGCTCTCAGTTATGGCAAGACCTTTCTGAAATCATAGGCAAGAGGGTAACAAAGAAAAATCTGCATCTCGTTTTGGGTAAATCCCACTATAATAGGAGGCTCATGGAGTTAGAATACCAGACGGAGTTTCCAGAAGACTCAGTAGTAAAAGCAGATATTGCAGACTTAGTCGCTGGGTGTGAGATAGAGTTTCCTGGCAGTCCTGTGTCACTGAATTCTCCCCTTTACATCAATCGTCCACTGCTAGAAGAACTTGTGTATACCGAAATTATGCAACGTGGATGCTTTATCCGGATTAAAGCACCCAGGAAAATGGGAAAAAGTTCTCTGCTCAACAGGATCATTGCTCGTGCCAAGCAGCAGGGTTATAAAGCTGTCAAGCTGGACTTTCAGGAAGCAGATGAATCTGTTTTTGCCTCCCTAGATACAACTCTACGTTGGTTGTGTGCCAATGTGAGCAGGGAGTTGAACTTGATACCCAGACTTGATGATTACTGGGATGAAGACATGGGCAGCAAGGTGAGCTGCAAAATCTATTTCCAGGCTTATGTACTTGAGCAGATTGAGAAACCTTTTGTCTTGGCTTTTAATGAAATCAATCGGGTTTTTGAACATCCAATTATTGCCCAAGATTTGTTGCCAATGCTGAGATCTTGGCATGAACAGGCTTTGCAGGAGGAGACTTGGCAGAAACTGCGATTAGTCATGGTTCACTCCACAGAAATCTATATCCAGCTTCATCTTAATCAATCCCCTTTCAATATTGGACTAGCAATTTCTTTGGCACCGTTTACCCTACAGCAAGTACAGGATTTGGCAGTACGCTATGGATTGGATTGGGCTACAGGATCTCAAGGAGCGCAACGTCTTGCACCTTTACAAGCAATGGTGGGAGGACATCCCTATTTAGTGAGTCTTGCTCTTTATCATTTGTGTCGGGAGTGGATGTCGCTGACAGAATTATTACAAGCCGCTCCTACACCATCAGGGATTTACAGTCAACATTTACGAGAAAACTTGACATTACTTCAAAGTGAACCACAATTGGCATCAGTGCTGCAACAGGTTTTGAGTGCCAATCAAAGTGTACCAATAAATGCGATCGCTGCTTACAAACTAGAAAGCTTGGGACTTATCCAGCTAGATGGCAATCAAGCTTCACCAAGCTGTGAGTTGTATCGCCTCTATTTTCAACAACAACTGAGTTTGGAAAATCGAGTTAATGCTTAACTCTTGAGTACGAAGTGAAACATGGAGATAGCTGCTAAAAAATATCCTGACTTATTTACTTTATGAGCCAGTCCTTGGGAAGCTTTAATCAGGGGGTAGATGATGAAGCCAATTGCCAATCCCTCTGCAATTGAGTAAGTCAGGGGTATGGTGAGAATCACTAGGAATGCGGCAATGGCTTCTGCTGAATCGTTCCAATTAATGTTTTGTACGCTACTCATCATCAAAAAACCTACCATAATCAATGCAGGCGCTGTAGCGAAAGTAGGCACTGCTGCAAATAAGGGAATAAATAACACAGAAAGCAGGAATAAGGCTGCTACCACAATAGACGTAAAGCCACTCCGTCCCCCCGCAGATATGCCTGAGGCAGACTCGATATACGTTGCGCTCGGGGAAGTGCCCAGAATTGCCCCAAAGGTTATGCCCAGAGCACTCGCTAACAAAGATTTCCTAGCGCGAGGCAGTTCACCATTTTCATCAATGTAACCTGCCTGTTGTCCTAAACCCGTCAGTGCGCCAATGGTATCAAAGGAAGTTGACTCATTTTAATGTTCCTTGTTTGTTGAGTACTGACAATTAAATTTTTAGCGTACTTACGCATTATTCTTTATCTATCTTAA
>CAZZVG010000780.1:0-4004 GCA_964657295.1 Iningainema sp.
TCTGTGACAGTTAGGGTGCGGAAGGTGGGTTGAAGTTGAGCAAAGAACGATTTTTGTTGGGTTAGCAGGTAGTCACGGCTATGGATTAAATCGACCTGATTCAGACTATGATTATCGAGGAGTGTTTATCGCGCCCAAACGCTACTATTTAGGATTTGATGATATTGAACAAAAAGATAGTGGTTGGGATGAAGAGGGAATATTTCCGTTTCTTGACAACAATAAAGATACAGTTATTTACGAGTTAAGAAAAATTGTCCAGCTACTATCAGCAGGAAATCCCAATGTTTTAGAATTGCTGTGGTTAAATGAATATCCTATCTTGACTTCAGTCGGACAGCATTTGATTAACCACAGACAAATATTTTTAAGTAAGAAGGTAAAGCATACTTATTCTGGTTATGCCTTTGCCCAAATCAAAAAGATGGAAACTCATCGGAAGTGGTTGCTGAATCCACCACACAAGAAACCGTTGCCATCTGATTTTGGGATAGAAGATGAAGCGCCATTAATTAAAGATGAGTTAAACGCTTTTCTAGAATATCTTTATCTCTTAATTAGAGGAAGAATTGAGTTTTTAGAAGAAGCAGAGCAGTTATATAAATTGCTGACGGCTGATATAGACTTTAAAGGAGTTTTGAAACAGTATACTTTACCAGATGAAGTTTTGAGTTATACACAAAAGTTAACAAATAGTCGCAAGGATTTTATCCGCTTGCTTCAGAAAAGTCAAAGCTATCAATTAGCTCTAAGAGAGTGGAAGGCATACCAATCTTGGCAAGAAAATAGAAACCCTGCAAGGGCAGAAATGGAGAAAAAGTCAGGCTTTGATCTCAAGCATGGGATGCACTGCATTAGATTGCTCCGCAGTGGACTGGAAATATTACGACAAAGTGAGGTGATTGTAGACAGGAGAATAGTTGGTGATGCTGAAGATTTAAAAGGTATCCTCAAAGGTGATTATTCTTATGAACAGGTGATGAAAATGGCTGATAATTTAGTTGTCGAAATGGAAAAGTTTTATGAAAAATCGGCTCTACCTCACCAACCTAACTTGAAGGAAATTAATGAATTGTGTATAGAGTTAGTGGAAATGCAAGGATGGGGTAAGGAGTGAAAAAATATCCACTAACAACTAACAATTAACTCATGGAAAATTTTGCAGCAAGTCAGCAAAACCATAAATACTAACGAGTAGCAATAGCAATGCTGTGAATTGAGTGATTCGCGTTTGGTGTGAAGGAGCGATGGCTTCCCGCACCAAGATGGAAATAGATGCTCCTATGACAAGGCTTAAACCTAGAATCATATAAGGCTTCTGTGTTGGTATAAATGTAGAAATAGCCAGCATTGCTAATGCTACCATGAGCATCAATAGCTCTACAAACTGAGGTGGGTTGTATTGGCTATATAAGACAAAAGTGTTTAACCAAAAGCGCCAAAATCTCATAATCTATCCTCTGGAAGAAGGGCGTAGGGGCAGGTTTTACTAATTGATTTTGGGTCGGGTAAGTGATCTGGTAAAACCTGCCCGTACAGGTTTAACCAATTGATTTTGGCTCGGGTAAGTGATCTGGTAAAACCTGCCCGTACAGGAATAATTAAAAATGAAGAATCCCTCTTTTTAATTTTTAATTGTCTCTTAACTCCTCACTCCTAACTTTTGACCCGTTCCGTTCTGTGTGGCATCTGTCGAGGTAAGTTCGACACCAAAGACGCGGCTGAAGGCTTTTTCCACTTTATAGCCAGAATCCATTGATTCTAAGGGATCTTTTCGCAATCTATGACGCAGACATAGAGTCATCACGCGGCGGATATCATCAAGCGTGACTTCGGTACGATTTTCAAAAGCAGCTAAGGCTTGAGCGGCGCGGTTGCTAACGATATCACCTCGCAAGCCATCCACATCAAGATCTGAACAAACTTCGGAAATTTTCACCCGGTTTTCGTAGTCAATTGTGACTGATGGCAAAAGCTGTTGAGACTTGATGATTTGCTGTTGCAGTTCTTCTTGCTGTTGTTTGTATTTTTCAACAAATGCTAGCGGCTCTTGATCAAATTCCGAGCGTTGCTCAACGATTTGCACTCGTAAAGCAGGTTCTTTCACAGTGTGAATTTCTGCGTGCATTCCAAAGCGATCAAGAAGTTGGGGACGTAGTTCACCTTCTTCTGGGTTGCCAGAACCAACGAGAACGAAACGTGCTGGATGACGGATAGAAATACCTTCCCGTTCTACTGTATTCCAACCACTGGCAGCGGAGTCAAGAAGCACATCTACTAGGTGGTCATCAAGCAAGTTGACTTCATCTACATAAAGAATACCCCGATTGGCTTTTGCCAGTAGTCCCGGTTCAAAAGCTTTTACACCTTCAGATAAAGCTTTTTCAATGTCGATAGTTCCGCAAACACGATCTTCTGTTGCTCCTAGCGGTAAGTCTACCATTTGGACTTTCCGTAAAACTATCGGAATCTCCTCGGATTGCTCTAGCTTTTGACGAACTTCATCGCTCATCAAATCGGGATCGCTGGGATCGCTATTGAATGGATCGTTGGCGACAGTGGGGATTTCTGGGAGCAAGTCAGCTAACGCCCGGATAGTTGTAGATTTGCCAGTACCGCGATCGCCCATAATCATTACACCACCAATTTTGGGGTCAATCACGTTCAACAGCAACGCCAGTTTCATTTCTTCTTGACCGACAATGGCTGTGAATGGAAATACTACGCGACGCGCACTTACCTTGGCTTGAGCAGTAGGACTCACGCTGATTACCTTATCAATATTTCTTTTATTACCGTTTCTTATTGTGCCATACCAGAGGTGTGAGGATGACTCCGATTGCCAGGTAATTTAAACAATCACTGAACAATTGAGTATAATTGTAGTCATTATACGTATAAGTCATGAGCTAAATAATGTGAGACTTAAGTGATGAGCAAATTAGTGCAACTAAACAATGGTGATTTCTTTGATGAGATGGAGCTACAGTTTCAGATTTTTATAGCTACTTTTAATCAAAGATGGATCGTACCTGATCAGGTCATAGAGAAGATACACGATTCAGGATGTGATTGCGATCGCACTTTTTTATTTGATACTATTGAGTCTCTGTTCCATATGGGGTATCTTACCAGAGATTGGATGAACAAATCCAATTGCTATGGATACATGATTACGAAAGATGGAGTCTCAAGACAGATTTTTCTGATAGAGTATTTCAAAAGCTTACGCGCTCATCAGCGAATGTCATGAAGCACCCACACCAACTGCTATGACTGAACCGCACGATCCTTCCCAGCCAGAGATAAAAACAGGGGAGAATGAATTGGCCTTGCGAAAACTGGCTTGGGCGATTGAGGCTTCTGTTGGACATTTTAAGCTGATTTTGGCACGGTGCAATTATGCCAGTTTACGCCAAGCTACAGTAGAGCAATTACGGGAAATTTGTCAAGTTGAAATCCGCGTCTTAGTTCTTCAGGAGTCAGAAAAGACTCTTTATTCGACAATTCGAGAGGAATTGGGGAAGGAAGTCCCAGATTGCTTGATGGTTTTGGGTTTGGAATCAGTGCAGAATCTCGAACGAATGCTGATTACTGCGAATCAGGTGCGAGAGGAGTTTCGCAATAATTTTTCTTTTCCGTTAGTGTTGTGGATTGATGATCGCATCCATAAGCAGATGATGCTAGTTTCTCCCGATTTGGAAAGTTGGGCAACGACTAAAAATTTTCCCATTGCCAAAGAGGAGTTAGCAAAATTCATTAGACAAATTGCTCAGCGATTTTTTAGCAATACTCTCATGCTGAAGGTTGATGATTATTTAGGATTGGAAAGCGAACTTGAAGCAGCACAAAGAGAATTACTAGCTGAAGAATCAAATTTGGAACTTGAGGCTGATTTAGAATCTTTGTTGGGTTTGACAAAAGAAGTGAATCAGAAAATAGATCCAGCAATTTTCCATTACCTGGTTTCTGTCTGGTGGACAAGTTGGCAGTGTCTGGTGAAC
>CAZZVG010000781.1:0-4003 GCA_964657295.1 Iningainema sp.
GTTGTAGGAATAACGCCAAAAGCATATAGGGACAGGTACAATTGGGTGCTTCTCGATCCACTCTTTTAAGTTATTGCTAATTTTAGAATTACTAACCTCCTCAGTTTCAGATAACTTCTGAGCAAATATTAAAATTGAAGGTGTACCATCCTGCTGTCGAGGATAATCCCTAATTAGCAGTTTAAAGAGTAAAAATATTCTAAAATCCCAAACTAGATCATTATTTTTAATATCTTCAGGAAAATTATCTGTAGAATACGGTGGTAAAATTTGAAGACAAAGCTCTTCCAATAAATCTAACTTTGGTAACTGTTGCAGAAGTGAAAATAATTCATGCAAAAGCTTTACTGAAATTAAACTTTCATCAAACGATATTATTTTTTTAATACCAATATTCTTTATAAACCTACGGAAATCTTCATTTCCTGGAGTCTTCCGATAAGCAGCACTGATAAGTTCTTCTAAACGCCCTTGTTCGTCTGCCCAATCTACCAGATTAAATACAATTGTGTTATAATTTTCACCGCTTACGATATTATTCAATCGCACATCTAGCTCATCGGAGAGCATAATTTTAAGATTAGATTCGTTACGATAAGCGCTGATTAATGCTTCTCGTAAGTGCTGACGTTGGCTTTTATTTAGCTCCATCAGTTAAAGATGATGATTTGAGACAATAACCACAAAACTTTGAACAGTACATTGAGTCGCAAGATAGCCCAAAAATTTATCCCACACTGCTCTTCGCGTCAGATGTGGGATAAATTTTTGTTTAAGCTAAACCATCTCTGATGATGTTTGCATCACGGGCTGAGGTTGCGGCTGAAACTGGAAGAGTGAGTATACCACATCTCGGCGGATGTTAGTCATCATATCCAAGAATAATTCGTATCCCTCGCTCTTATACTCAATCAGTGGGTCTTTTTGACCATAACCCCGCAGTCCTACAGATTCGCGCAGAGCGTCCATTTGTTGCAGGTGTTCCCGCCACAGGGTGTCAATCCGCTGTAAGATAAAGAATCTTTCTGCCTGCCGCATGAGTCCCGGTTGAATTTGATCGATTTGTGCTTCTTTGAGGTCATAGGCAATTCGCACCTGTTCGTGGAGGAAAGCCTTGATCTCGGCAACGGACATATCTTCTAACTGATTGGACTGCATGTCCGCCAGCAGATAGACAAACTCTTTGACTTTTTCCACCAACTTATCTAATTCCCACTCTTCAGGGGGTAATTCTGGGTTGATATAGTAGTCAACGATATCATCCATCGTTTTTTCGGCGTACTTGATCACCTGTTCTTTGAGATCCTCTCCTTTGAGAACCCGAGCGCGTTCGGCGTAGATAGCACGACGTTGGTTATTCATCACCTCGTCGTACTCAAACACCTGCTTACGGATGTCGTAGTAGTAAGTTTCCACCTTTCTCTGTGCGCCTTCCAAACTACGGGTTAGCATTCCAGATTCGATGGGCATATCTTCTTCGACATGAAAGGCGTCCATTAAGCGGGCAACGCGATCGCCACCAAAAATCCGCAGTAAGTTGTCCTCTAAACTCAGGAAAAACCTTGTCGATCCGGGATCTCCTTGGCGTCCGGCACGTCCCCGTAACTGGTTGTCAATCCGCCGTGACTCGTGGCGTTCTGTGCCGATGACGTGCAAGCCGCCTAATGCCACGACTTCTTCGTGTTCCTGGTCGGTAAACTGTTCGTATTCATGCTTAAGACGCTTGTAAGCTTCCCGCAATTTTTGAATAACTGGGTCATCTATTGGCGCTTTTTCTGCTGCCACAGCCACTTTGTCTTCTGCTTCCAGTTCTGATAAGCTGCGCTCACCATACTCCCGCACTGCCGAATCTACTGCTGTTTTCAGCAGTTGTTCTGCTTCTTTAGTCACCTGTATGGGGAAAACTTGTGGTGAAGCCTTCCAAGTTTTCACTTTTCTTCCAGGAACAAAACCTTGCCCGCTTCCGGTTGCCGCAGGTAGTCCGGCAGATCTGTGGATGCCGAAAGTATCTTCGTCTTCCGGCTTGACAATCCGGGGCATAAAGAATTCTCGCAGTTTCAGACGCGCCATGTATTCGGAATTCCCACCCAGGATAATGTCAGTACCCCGACCTGCCATATTGGTAGCAATGGTCAAAGCGCCTTTGCGTCCGGCTTGGGCGACAATCTCTGCTTCTCGTTCGACGTTTTCCGGTCTAGCGTTCAGTAATTCGTGGGGAATTCCCTCCTGCTTCAGGAGTTGACTGAGGTATTCTGATTTTTCCACACTCGTGGTTCCCACGAGAACTGGTCTACCTGCCTGGTGCATTTCAGCACATTCACGGGCGATCGCTTTCCACTTACCAACTTCAGTCTTAAAGACCATATCAGAGACATCCTGCCGTCTCCTGATTCTATTGGTTGGAATTACCGCGACTTCGAGTTTGTAAATTTTTTCAAACTCTGCTTCTTCTGTCTTTGCCGTTCCAGTCATTCCGCCTAGTTTTGGATACAGCAAGAACATATTTTGATAGGTAATCGTTGCCAGAGTTTGAGTTTCTGGCTGAATTTCTTCGCCTTCTTTTGCTTCAATGGCTTGATGCAAACCGTCACTCCAACGTCGTCCAGGTAGAACCCTACCTGTAAATTCGTCTACAATCACCACTTCCCCATTCCGGACAATGTAGTTTACATCTTTGAGGAAAAGTTCTTTAGCTTTGATAGCATTGAAAACAAAGTGTGCCCAAGGGTCTTCTGGGTCAAATAAATCGGTGACTTCCAAAAGCTGTTCTGCTTCAGCAAAACCCTCATCTGTCAAAAGCACGTTACGCGCTTTTTCATCGACTTCGTAATGCTCATCTTTTTTCAGCCTTGCTGCCATTTCGGCTGCTTGCAAGTATTTTTCCGTTGGTCGTTCCACCTGTCCGGAAATAATCAAGGGTGTCCGCGCTTCATCAACTAAGATTGAGTCTACCTCGTCAATAACGCAGTAGTTGAACGGGCGCTGCACCACGTCTTTGATATCCGTTGCCATATTGTCGCGCAGGTAGTCAAAACCGACCTCGCTGTTCGTGACATAAGTAATATCACAGCCATAATTTTTTTGGCGTTCAGCAGGTGTCATGGTTTGCTGAATCAAGCCAACAGTTAAACCCAAAAAGCGATGGACTTGTCCCATCCATTCCGCGTCGCGACGTGCCAGATAATCGTTGACGGTGATTACGTGGACACCTTTACCAGTGAGGGCATTTAAGTAACTAGGTAAGGTAGCGACGAGAGTCTTTCCCTCACCTGTTTTCATTTCCGCAATTTGCCCCGAGTGTAAAATGACACCACCTAACATTTGTACGTCAAAGTGCCGCAACCCTAACACTCGTCGTCCTGATTCCCTGACTACAGCGAACGCTTCTGGCAGGATGTCGTCTAGAGTTTCGCCTTTACTGAGACGCTGTTTAAACTCTGCTGTCTTGCCCTTGAGTTCATCATCCGAAAGGGCTTTCACTTGTTCCTCGAAGAGGTTAATGTCAGTAATGTAGTGTTGGTATCTTTTAAGTTTACGAGCGTTGGGATCGCCCAACAAATTTTTTAGCATGGCAGGTTATTCAACAGAATCTAGGGGAATGAGGATTAAAGGTTTGGGATGAGATTATAAACATTTAACCCAAACCTTGCCTTTGTCGTTATGAAAGGGTCAGAGATCGCAATTAACTTAGGAACAACTTAATTAAATGATTGCTTTTAACTCTTAGCTTATATTTGGACTGTCTTCATAGTATCATTTCACCTCCAGATGAGGGGAGGGGGAGATGGGGATGGTATGAGCGAGGCTAGATCCGACAGCATGCGGCTGAGCGCGCTCAACAAACAGTTCATCCGGAATTTCCTCCGGCAGGATGTGGCGGCCCACGATGCGATCATACATCCCGACTTTGTATGCATCGAAAGCAACGGTTCTGTTGTCAATAGAAAAGAATATCTGAAGAATTGGCCTTCGGACTATGATCGCAGCGGTTATCAGTCTTTTG
>CAZZVG010000782.1:0-3994 GCA_964657295.1 Iningainema sp.
AAGCTCTTAAAAGACAACCACTTATTAAACAAAGGAAGAAAACCAATGGATAACTCGGAAACACACGATGGAATAGACGCGATCGCGATCATCGGCATGGCTGCTCGTTTTCCCGGAGCCAAGAATGTTAATGAGTTTTGGCAGAATCTGCGCGACGGCGTTGAGTCCATTTCATTTTTCACTGATGAGGAATTAGAGGCTTCAGGCATAGACCCAGCTTTACTGAATGACCAAAACTATGTTAAAGCAAATGCTTGGTTGTCAGACATAGAAATGTTTGACGCGTCATTCTTCGGGTTTACACCTAGGGAAGCTGAAATTATGGACCCCCAACACCGCCTATTTTTGGAGTGTGCTTGGGAGGTTATGGAAAATGCTGGTTATGACTCTGAAGCATACAATGGTCAGATTGGTGTTTATGCTGGTGCTGGTCTGAATACCTACTTACTCCATAACCTAATCTCAAACCGCAACCAAATCGAATCGGTAGGCAACTATCAAATTTTTATTAGCAATGATAAAGATTTTGTGCCTACGCGAGTTTCTTACAAGCTCAACTTAAAGGGCGCGAGTGTTAACGTTAGCACTGCCTGCTCTACGTCATTAGTAGCTGTCCAAATGGGATGCCAGAGCTTGTTGAATTACCAGTGTGATATGGTAATAGCTGGTGGCGTTTCCATCGGCATAACACAAAAGTCAGGTTATTTGTATCAAGAAGGCATGATTGTTTCTCCCGATGGACACTGCCGAGCTTTTGATGCCCAAGCTCAGGGAACTGTTGGTGGCAACGGTGTAGGAATCATCCTTCTCAAGCGCCTATCGGATGCCCTTGCTGATGGCGACTGCATCCATGCAATAATTAAAAGCTCAGCTATCAATAACGACGGTTCGTTAAAAGTTGGTTATACTGCTCCTAGTGTGGAAGGTCAAGCAGCAGTGATTTCAGAGGCTCAGGCCATAGCGGGGATTGAGGTCGAAACAATCACCTACGTAGAAGCCCACGGAACCGGAACAGTTTTGGGAGACCCGATTGAAATCGCCGCTCTGACACAAGCTTTTCGTGCCACAACCCAAAAGAAGGGCTTCTGTGCCATTGGTTCGGTAAAAACAAATGTTGGACATTTAGATGCGGCGGCTGGTGTAGCAGGTCTGATTAAAACAGTCATGGCGCTTAAACACAAGTTACTGCCACCAACGCTACATTTTGAAAAGCCCAATCCCAAGATTGATTTGGCCAATAGTCCCTTTTACGTCAATACGACTCTGGGCGAATGGAAAACCAACGGGACTAAGCGGCGAGCTGGGGTCAGTTCTTTTGGCATCGGGGGCACGAATGCCCATGTTATCTTAGAAGAAGCACCTACTATTGAGTCTTCTGGAAAATCTCGACCTTGGCAGTTGCTGCTGATCTCAGCCAAAACTGACTCTGCACTTGATAGTGCAACTGCAAATCTGGCCGAACACTTAAAGGAGCATCCTGAAATTAACCTCGCTGATGTTGCTTATACGCAAAGCATTGGTCGCCGTGCTTTTGACCATCGACGAATGCTGGTTTGCCAAGATGCTAACGAGGTGGCGATCGCACTGAATCCGCTGGATCCAAAACAAGTTTTTACAAACTTCATAGAACCCAAGGCTCGACCTGTGGTGTTTATGTTTTCAGGGCAGGGAGCGCAGTATGTTAATATGGCTCTCGAACTTTACCAGACTGAGCCAATATTTCGCGAGCAGGTAGATATTTGCTCGGAACTCCTCAAACCCCACTTAGGGCTTGACTTGCGCCATGTGCTGTACCCAAGCAAAGAATGCACAGAAGTTGCTGCACAGCAAATTAAACAGACAGCTATTGCACAGCCAGCACTCTTTGTAATAGAGTATGCTTTGGCAAAGTTATGGATAGAATGGAAAGTACTTCCTCAATCAATGATCGGTCACAGCATCGGTGAATATGTTGCAGCTTGTTTGGCTGATGTTTTCTCCCTAGAAGATGCCCTAACTTTGGTGACAGCACGGGGAAAGCTGATGCAACAACTACCCTCAGGGACAATGCTTTCCGTTACCCTGCCAGAAAAGAAGGTGCAAACCCTCCTGGGCAAGGAACTCTCCCTAGCTGCAGTCAACGGACCGAGTTTTTGCGTAGTTTCAGGTATCACTGAGGCTGTGGAGTCCTTAGAGAACCAACTAGCAGAACAAGGAGTGGAGTGCCGTCGTCTACATACCTCCCATGCCTTCCATTCAAAAATGATGGATCCCATACTTGAGTCGTTCACCGAGCGGGTCAAAAAAGTCAGCTTAAAGCCCCCACAAATTGCATACGTATCCAACGTCACGGGCACTTGGATTACTGCCGCAGAGGCAACAAATCCAAACTATTGGGCTAATCATCTGCGCTCCACAGTACGCTTTGCCGACGGTGTGCAACAGTTATTGAAGGACTCAGATCAAATCCTGCTGGAAGTAGGTCCCGGCCAGACATTGAGTACATTAGTTAGACGGCATCCAGATAAAGCCGTTCAGCAAGTAGTGCTTTCTTCGTTACACCATCCGCAAGACTGCCAAGCGGATGTTGCCTTCTTGCTCTCTACATTAGGGAAGCTCTGGCTGACTGGGGTACAGGTGGATTGGTCGGGATTTTATGCTCAGGAGCGGCGTCATCGCCTCCCCTTGCCAACTTATCCTTTTGAACACCAGCGTTACTGGATTGAACCCCGAAAAAAATCAGATACTGTCAATATTGTCAATACCAATATAGAAGAAATTTTATCCTCAACATCTCTACCACCTAAAAAGCCAAACCTTGGTGACTGGTTTTACATTCCCTCCTGGAAACGCTCTCCGCTTAGCACCCGTAATGAGATCCGAGTTCAGTCTAATACACTTGTGTTTATTGATGAGTGTGGCTTAGGTTCTCAAATAGTGAAAAAACTGGAACTTGAGGGACAGAATGTTATTACGGTGAAAGCTGGGTCAGAGTTTATTAAGCTGAGCGAGCATGTCTATACCTTAAATCCTAGACAAGGTAATGATTACAACCTGCTGCTCAATGAACTATGCTCACTGGGCAAAACTCCACAAAAAATAGTTCATTTATGGAATGTTACACCGAACAGTAAAATAGATTTAGGAATAGGATCGATTGACAAAGCTCAAGATTTAGCATTTTATAGTCTGTTATTTTTAGCACAAGCTATTGGGAAACAAAGTATAAATAATGACCTGCAAATTATGGTTGTTTCCAACAATATGCAGGAAGTCACGGGTGATGAGGTGCTGTCACCGGAGAAAGCAACTGTACTTGGACCTGTTAAAGTCATAGCGCAAGAATACCCAAACATAAGTTGTTGTAGTATTGATGTTGTGTTTCCTTCAAAAGAAAGTTGGCAGGAGGAAAAACTTATAGATCAGTTGCTGGCGGATCTGAGATCTCAGTTGTGCGATGCTCCTAAAGGAGCCGCCAAAGGCGATCGCGTTATTGCTTATCGTGGTTTTCATCGTTGGGTACAAACTTTTGAGCCTATTCGGTTGAATAAGAGCAACGAAGAAACACCATGCTTAAGAAAAGGAGGAGTCTATCTAATTACGGGTGGACTTGGAGGGATTGGACTTGTGCTAGCAGAACATCTAGCGAAAACCGTACAAGCCAAACTTATCCTAGTAAAACGTTCAGCTTTGCCGCCAAAGGAGGAATGGGAACAATGGCTTGCTGATCATGAGGCTTTTGATAACGTTAGCATAAAAATCCGGAAAGTTCAAGAACTGGAAGAATTAGGTGCTGAGGTTTTGGCGATCGCCGCAGATGTCAGCAATCAGCAACAAATGCAAGAAGCTCTTGCTTGGGCAAAGGATCGATTTGGTCAGATTAATGGAGTGTTCCATGCTGCTGGAGTTCCGGGCGGTGGGGTGATTCAACGCAAAACTCCAGATGGTGTAGAGAAAATTTTAGCACCTAAAGTGAAAGGCACACTAGTTCTCGATTCTATCTTTAAAGACACTC
>CAZZVG010000783.1:0-3992 GCA_964657295.1 Iningainema sp.
GGCTCCGGCTACGGCTACTAGACTTGCCTGTATTCCTTGACGAATTGTAATGACGCCTATAATAACAAATATAATTACAACAATCCAGCCTGCGATTTGGTTAGCTATTTTCACGTCAGTGTTTGAACTTGAGAATAATGCGGTAACAAAAAGACCTGCAAAAGCTGATAAAAATCCAGCCATCGCCGCCAGCGCCCAAGAAGCAACCACCAACAAAGCAGCCCACCGCCTCTGCAACCCTGCTTTAGCACCGCTGAAATTTGCCCCTGTAAGATTAGCACTGGTAAAATCAGCGCTTCTGATATCTGCACCGCAAAAATCAGCGCCTGCCAAGTCATATTTTTTGAAATTAGCCCCTTTGAGAATAGCATTTTTGAAGTTCGCTTCTACAAGGTTTTGACCTTTGAAGGAGCGTCCTCGGAGATTTTGATCGGAGTAATTTGGTGGCATAGCTGGGATGACAGATGCTTATACTTTTTCTCTAATTAATACATACAGAATATCCATTTTTCCGGATTATAAAGCTATATTGCTTATTGGTGAATAGCGACTGTCCTTAAATGGTGCGGCATTGCATAATAGAGAGATGAATTGAGGTTGTCTACTGTGCAATGTCCATACTGTGAGTCTACAAAAATACGGAAGAATGGAAAACGCAAAGGTAAGCAAAATCACATTTGTACAAAATGCAATCACCAATTTATCGACGTGTATGATCCGCCCAAAGGATATTCAGAGGAAATGAAGCAAGAATGCTTAAAAATGTGTCTGAATGGGATGGGTTTTCGTGGGATAGAACGGGTTAAAGGTGTACATCATACGACTATAATATATTGGGTTAAACAATTAGGAGAAAAACTTCCAGATGTACCCAAAGAAGAGGCGGTTCCAGAAGTGGGAGAATTGGATGAGTTGGAAACATTTATAGGTTCAAAAAAAACAGAATTTGGCTGTGGACAGCAGTAAATCACTTTAGTAAAGGAATTTTAGCCTGGGTTTTAGGAGATCGTAGTGCTAAAACATTTAAGCCATTGTGGGAAAGTGTGAAACAATGGAAGAGCTATTTTTATGTAACAGATGGGTGGAAAGTTTACCCGATTTTTATTCCTAACGGAGACCAAATTATTAGCAAAACGTACATGACAAGAGTTGAGAATGAGAATACCCGATTACGGCATTATCTTGCACGGCTTCATCGAAAAACTTTATGTTATTCCAAGTCAGAAGAAATGCTGAGATACTCAATTAAATTGTTACTTAATTATCTGAAGTATCAAACTGTACCTATTTAAATTACTTCATCCCTTTATTCAGCAACGCCAATGGTGCTTTGACGATATCTCCCCTAAACCTGAATATAACTCGATTTGAGGCATTTTCAACCACCATGTTTACCAATTGTATACAAAATCTAATTTCGCAAATACTCTAGATAATTATCAATGATATATTGAAACTATATATTACTTATATTATCATGGGTATAAAAACTAAGTTAAGTGTAACGACCTGCAATACTAATCGCTCAAACCTGCAACAAACCCTTTCAGATGGCGACGGGGATAACAACTATGACTCAGTCCCTGGTCGCCTTTACCGGGTCTGCCTCCTGGGAAGTGCCGCAGAACATCCCAAATTTTAAACTCTGGCACAAGAGATTTTAAGGGATTGGGATGCTGTAGTTGCATTTGTCTATCAACCAGGATTGCCACCTACCAAGAATGAAGCTGAACGTGCCTTAAGACATGCAGTCATTGCACGGCGTATTAGCTATGGTACACGTTCCTCCGAAGGTAGTTTGGCTTACTGTTCTCTTTTCAGTGTGATTGAAACTTGTCGCTTGAGAAAAGTAGATCCTTGGTCTTACATTGCCCAAGTGATTGCTCAAGGTCGTAAGGGAATATTACCCCCTCCCATTCCCCTTGCTTTTCAAGTTGCTGCCTAAGAGGGGGGAGTGAAAAGTTACATTAGCAGCGTATTATTATTACGAATGTTCTTTATTGAATTTGATATTTAGGTCAACAATCCTGCACTCTTCGTGACGCGGCTACCGCCATTGCTTATCTATATATATAGTTACCGCTTATATTTCTGCTCGTAAGGAGAGTGAAAAATTTTTGGTTCTCCTATAACCTCAACTTCAAATCGGCTCGCTTAGATTGACATGAATATTATTTGGTTTCTCCTCCGTGCATCAAAAGTGACAGTAGTGATCGCGGCTTTGACAGGTGCTCTTAGTGGTGCTTGTAGCGTTTTATTAATTGCCTCGATCAACAAGGCACTTAGTAGCAACAATATCTCTAGCGATCAATTAATTTGGAGTTTTATTGGTTTAGCAATTGTTACTCTTTTCACCAGTATTATCTCGCGGATATTACTGGCTCGGTTATCGCAAGAGGCTGTTTATAAGCTACGGTTACGCTTGAGCGGTTGGATACTTGCCTGTCCGTTACGTCACCTGGAAGAATTAGGGGCGAATCGGCTTTTGGCAACTTTAACAGATGATATCCAAGCAATCTCAAGGGCAGTTTTCAACATTCCTTTTCTTTGTGTGAATGTTGCTCTCATTGCCGGGTGTCTGGTTTATTTGTGCTGGTTGTCGGGAATTGTTTTTGTAGTCACGGTTGTCTGTTTGGTAATAGCAATCACTAGTGTGCAATTGCTGTTAAATAAAGCTGTGTACTTTATGAGACTAGGGCGGGAAGAACAGGATCGGCTATTTAAAAACTTTCGCGCGATCACCGATGGGATTAAAGAACTGAAACTACACGTCCGTCGTCGAGAAGCATTCCTGACAGAAGAATTGCAAGTTACAGCAGTATCAGCGCGTGATTATCGAATTACTAGTTCAACAATTATAGCTTTCGCTATAAGTTTTGGTGAGCTTCTATTGTTCGTAATTCTGGGTTTATTGGTATTTGGTTTGCCCAAACTCACAGCGATCACTACCCCTGTGCTTTCTGGATATGTGCTGACCATTACCTATCTCACACGACCACTGCAAAGTATTTTGGAAATCTTACCAGATCTGAGCCAAGCAAGTGTAGCTTTACAAAAGATTGATACTCTCGGCTTATCTCTCGCCAGTCGTTCTGAAGCTATATCCCATGTCGAAATAGCAGCACAACCATTTTTTGCTCAGATTGAAATTAGCAAAGTTACTCACAGTTATTGCCGCGAGAATGAAGAGAGCAATTTTACTCTTGGTCCCATCAACATAACTTTCCATCCTGGTGAATTAGTATTTATTGTTGGTGGAAATGGTAGTGGCAAATCTACTCTGGCTAAATTGATTGCTGGTTTGTATATTCCTGATTCTGGTGAAATTTTGGTGGATGGGAAACCAATCACCAACCAAAATCGCGAGGCATACAGGCAGTTATTCGCTACCGTATTTGCTGATTTTTATTTATTTGAACGTATTTTAGGGATTGATTTAAATAACCTTGACACGCAAACAAGAGACTATCTCCGACAACTACAGTTAGAGCATAAAGTCCAGGTCAAACAAGGTGTACTTTCAACTATTGACCTTTCTCAAGGACAGCGGAAGCGTCTGGCTTTGCTTGCGGCTTACTTGGAAGATCGTCCGATTTATTTATTTGATGAGTGGGCATCAGATCAAGATCCTTTCTTTCGAGAGATATTTTACAATCAACTTTTACTGGAACTAAAACAACGGGGCAAAACGGTACTAGCAATTAGTCACGACGATCGTTATTTCCATCTAGCAGATCGAATTATTAAGTTAGATTATGGCAAGTTGGCGTAGATGGGGGGAAATAAGCAGTGATCCCGAAAGTTACGCGCTTGGACTTGATAAGCCACTTTCAATACTGCGATGCCCTTGGCTTCTCACTCCTCGTGCAACGGGGTTTATTTTCGGCTAAGTATCACTTGAAACTGTTTCCTCCTCAGGTAGAGAATTTAGGTTATGAAAATACCCGAAGATCATGTAACTGACGAAAACAACTTTCCCTTTTCCACATCCT
>CAZZVG010000784.1:0-3986 GCA_964657295.1 Iningainema sp.
TTGCCTTGTTGTACTACTCCTCTGTTTGTAATATTGCTTTAGAGTATTCTAGGAGAGTTGTCAAGCGATCATTAATAATATCCAGTCTTTCTTGAGCGGTAGAAGCTTGCCGAGATCCTTGAAAAAACATGACATCAATTTCCAAGAGTCGCAGTTGCTTGCTCATCTCCGTGCGATAAGACTGCACGCGCCCCCAATCCTGGCTGTCTGTACCTTCATCATCTTGAGGCACAATCTGTTGCCGAAAAAATTGCTGTAAGGACGCTGTACGCTGTCGCAGTTCCAGTGCATTTAGTACAATAGGAGTGAGATCTGAGCGCAATTGTTTAAGCAAGATTGCGAATGAGTGATATTTATGTGGATTTAGAGACATCTAGTCATAATTAAGATAATATAAGTGTCAAGATTTTTTTTAGAGAGTTTTTTCAACTTTTTCGAGATCTGACGCCTCAAATCAGATTTGGGGCTATTTTTGTATTTATCTATTGCCAGGATGATCGCACTTAACCCTTTTACTAGATGATTTGCACTCATACTTAAATATAAAGTAAATCATCCTCATACACATGACTCAGGGGCAGTGTATCAGTAACAGCCTTTTTTGGCGACAAGCCCATAAGCAGATCCTTTCACTTTCTTACTCAAAGACAGATTGCATCCCAATTCTATGATCACCACTGTAATAAATTCACCAACTGATATTAAGCTTCCGGAATGGCTAGAAAATTGTTTAGATTGTTCGGGATCACAAAGCCCCGAAGTTGAAAATAATCGAACTGGTGATACAGATTTGATTTGTCGGGCATTTGAATTTGCGTACAATTTGCATAAGGGACAGTACCGAAAATCGGGAGAACCTTATATCTGTCATCCGGTTGCAGTGGCAGGATTGTTACGTGACTTGGGGGGCAGTGCCGCTATGATAGCAGCTGGGTTTCTCCATGATGTAGTTGAGGATACAAATGTCACGATTGCGGAAATAGAACAGCGCTTTGGAACAGAAGTACGGCTTTTAGTAGAAGGAGTCACTAAGCTTTCCAAATTCAATTTTAAAAGTAAGACAGAAAGTCAAGCTGAGAATTTTCGCCGCATGTTTTTGGCCATGGCACAAGATATTCGGGTGATCGTGGTAAAATTAGCAGACCGTCTGCACAATATGCGAACTCTCGAACATCTACCAGATGAGAAACGCCAACGGATTGCATTGGAAACACGAGAAATTTTTGCGCCCCTAGCCAATCGCTTGGGAATTTGGCGTTTTAAATGGGAATTGGAAGATTTAGCATTTAAGTATCTAGAAACCGATGCTTACCGCCAAATTCAGCAATATGTCGCTGAAAAACGAACTTTGCGGGAAGAGCGATTGATGAAGGTGATCGAAACTTTGCGGCATCGGCTTTTAGAATCGGGGATTCAGTGCCTTGACATCAGTGGGCGTCCTAAGCATCTTTACAGTATCTATCAGAAGATGCAACGGCAAAACAAAGAGTTTCACGAAATTTATGATGTGGCGGCACTACGAATTACTGTCAAGGCAAATGAGGATTGTTATCGTGCCTTGGCAATGGTTCACGATGCTTTTCGCCCCATTCCTGGCAGATTCAAAGACTACATTGGTTTGCCTAAGGCGAATCGTTACCAGTCTTTGCATACAGGGGTGATTAGTCCGTGGGGACGTCCTTTGGAAGTGCAAATTCGCACTACGGAAATGCATCAGATTGCGGAGTATGGAATTGCCGCCCACTGGAAGTACAAAGAAACAGGAAGTTCTAACAATACCCGGATCACTGCGGCAGATGAAAAGTTTACTTGGTTGCGGCAGCTGTTGGAATGGCAAAGTGATCTCAAGGACGCTCAGGAATATCTGGAAAGCATCAAGGATAATTTATTTGAAGATGATGTTTATGTGTTTACCCCTAAGGGTGATGTTATCGCCTTGAGTCCTGGTTCTTCAAGTGTAGACTTTGCCTATCGCATTCATACAGAAGTGGGGAACCACTGTGCAGGAGTGCGGGTGAATGGACGGATGGTACCACTGTCTACAAGGCTGCAAAATGGCGATATTGTGGAGATTATTACGCAAAAGAATAGCCATCCGAGTCTCGATTGGTTGAACTTTGTCAGAACTTCGGCAGCAAAGAATCGCATCAAACAATGGTACAAGCGATCGCGTCGGGAAGAAAATATTTGCCGAGGGCGGGAATTGTTAGAAAAGGAACTCGGGAAAACGGGTTTTGAAAGTTTGCTAAAATCGGAATCAATGGAGGCTGTCGCTGAACGATGTAATTACCATTCCGTGGAAGATTTGGTCGCCGCTTTAGGCTATGGTGAAGTGACGCTCAACTTGTTACTGAACCGTTGGCGAGAAGTGGTGAAACTGCAACAACCCATCGCCCTCGCACCGCCATTTCTTCCCAAAGAACAAACCTCACCCAAGACGTTACGCGATGTTAGCTCCATTTCCCGCTCCAACGATTCCCCGATTCTTGGGGTAGAAGGGTTAATGTACCATCTCTCAGGGTGTTGTACTCCTATACCTGGTGAAGGCATTATCGGTGTCGTGACGCGAACTAAGGGCATTTCAATTCATCGTCAAGGATGTCATAATCTTGAGGATGTGGAATGCGATCGCCTCGTACCAGTGATGTGGAATTCAACAGCCGAAAATATTGGTCGTTTGCAAACTTATTCGGTGAATATTCAAATCGAAGCAATGGATCGCGTCGGCATACTCAAAGATATTTTATCGCGGTTGAGCGACCATGGCATCAATGTCCGTCATGCTACTGTCAAAACTGCCAATGGTCAACCAGCTTTAATGGACTTGGGGATCGATATCCGCGATCGCAGTCAACTCGAACAAATCTTTACCCAAATTAATAAATTAAGCGATATTCTTAATATCCGTCGCGTCGGTCAAATTGACACCTAGAGTATGGGGATTGGTAATTGGTGATTGTTCTTTTGGTTCATTACCTATTACCAATTAGCCGATAGAATGGATTATTATAACCATATCCTCAACCCCAATAAAAATGATAGCTTGATACCATTTCACGAAAATCTTGATACTATTTCCTCCCCCTGCTTGCCTAAATGTATCAATTTTAAAGTGAAACGTATGAGGTTGCGGCTTCCGCATCGCATTCCATCCCATCAACCCCAATAAATGCGTAGCCGTAAGGCTTATCGATTTTACGGCATTTTTTATAAAGGTGCGTTTTTGCCGGAGCAGAATTTGACAACGGGGTAACACGATTATAAGTGTTACTATACCATATCACAATCGGGAACACAATGTCATCAAAATTGTTGTACATATCTTCTGTCAAATTATGACTAAAGTCATCCATCCGATTGTGAACTTAGACATATTTATTTTGCTCTCAACATTCATAAGATGGAGTTGTTAAGCACAGAAGAAATTCCTACAAAACAACTTACACAGAATAGTTATGAAGAAAGCTTTGTTTTTGTTACCCGGATTCATCGCAGTGATGTTTACAGCTGCTCCCATGATTAGCGCATTTAACAATCCTGCCTTTGCTGATGACGCTCCTCATGCAGGAAAGCACCATGGTGAGTGGGACAAACTTGGTTTGAATGATACACAGAAGTCACAAATCAAGCAAATACGTCAAGATGCCAAGCAGAAAATGGATGCTATCTTGACTTCAGATCAAAAGACGCAACTAGAACAAGCAAGATCTCAACATACCAAACCAAAACTGGCATTGAGTGACGATCAAAAAGCGCAAATGAAACAAATTCATCAGGATACAGAAAATCAAATTCTGCAAGTACTGACTCCCGCACAACAGCAACAATATAAGCAAATGCTTGCCCAGCACCAAAACCATCACGCACAGAAAAACTAGGTTCGGGCTTGTCGGAGACGAACACCTGAGGATTAGGGATTCGTAATTGGCAAACAGGGGGAGAAACTAATTCCATCAGAATGTAAGATTACCGATGCAATTTCTTCC